>CAZAYE010000226.1:0-3382 GCA_964489255.1 uncultured Enterobacteriaceae bacterium | reverse complement strand
CGGCTATTCCCGCAGGCAAGGCCCCCTGGGGAGTGGCGATCTCACACTAGGCCCGAGAAAATTCCGCAGCAAAGAGCAGGAGGGGCAGTTCGCGAACCGTCCCTCCGAAAGGCGCGGCGGAGCTATTCTTTTACGGTTGCGCGGATGAGGGGCTCTAATTCTCCGTTGGCATGCATCTCGCGGACGATATCGCATCCCCCGACAAACTCGCCGTTGATATACACCTGGGGAATGGTCGGCCAGTGAGAGTAGTGCTTAATCCCTTCACGGATGGCCGGATCCTCTAGCACGTCCACGCTCTCATACGGAACGTTGTAGGAATCGAGAACCTGAATAGTCGCTGCCGAAAACCCACACATCGGGAAGCTCGGCGTGCCCTTCATATAAATGATAATCTTGCTGTTTTTCACTTGTTCATCGATTTTGGCCAGGATGTCACTGTTTGCCATTATTGGCTCCTCCTTGCTGGCTTAGCGGCTCTGCCGTGTCTGAATATTGATCAGGCCGGAGGTTTGCTCCTCTGCCTGATGGAACTCTTCTGGGGTCAAGGTCGTGAGCGCTAACGCGTGGATGCGCTGTACCATTGCTTCTTGCAAAGCGCCATAGACCAGGCGGTGGCGGGCAACCTTGGTCTTGCCGGCAAAAGCTGAAGACACAACCACCGCTTCATAGTGATCGCCCCCACCGGTAAAATCTCGCACCTGCACCTGCGCATCAGGAATAGCGCGGACGATTAACGCTTGAATCTCTTCTGGAGAGATTGGCTCTACACCCGTCGGCATGTATTGACACCCTCACGTTGCTTCTTAGACCTTAACAGTCCACGTTATAATAGCCAGTATGCACCTTTGCCGCAACCGTCTCTATGGAGCATTTAGCGGAGAATCACACGGCCTTTGGGGGTGTCGAGCGTAGCCCTGAGCGCTGGCGCGGCTCCTGGGCGAATGTCGAGAGAGAGTCCCATCGCCTCCAGGATGGGGCGAATCGTCTCAGGGCGTGGGTGCTCACCGTACAGTTCCACCAGCCGGCACCCCTGGGCAGAGGTTTTCGCCGGATGCCGATCGGTATGCCATTCGATGAGAACCGGCACGAGTCCATCGCCGAGCGGCTGCGGAGGAATGGCGAGGCGCCATTCGATACGAGTCCCATCCGGCAAGTCACGATGCATTGCCGTTGGGACGCCAACGTCATACCCCTTGGCACGGGCCTGGGCTACCTGCTTATCGAGGTCAGTCGCTTTTGCCAGCCACGTTACTAAGCGAGGTCCAGTGAGCGCATCGATTCCGAACGGACGTGGCACAGCCGGCGGCGGCTGGTCCGGGTCAGGACCAATGATTTCTAAATACGCCTCCTCGCTCAGCGCTAACAGCGCATTATGAGTGCCCAAGCCTGTATGCTTGCCTCCAGGTGTCGCCCGCACACCTAACCGTTGCTCCAAATCTGCCACAGCTTTTGCCAGATCGGGAACTGCGTAGACGATATGGTCTAGCATAAATGGCTCTCCTTATCACATAATGTTTCTCGCAAGGAAGCGAGCGCACCTTCGCTTCTTGCTAAAATCATACTTTAACATAGGATATGCGCCTGGGCGTCACCCCTGTTCCTGATCGGCTTCAGGAGATGGACTGAAGCGCGAGCCGTTTTCTATTTTGCGTGTTTGAGGTGCTTGGGAGGTCGTCTATGAACATCGCGACAATGGTCATTCGATTCTTTCTTTTCATAGGGCTAAGCCTTCTTCCAGCATCAGGCCGGGCGACCACCGTGATCGAGCAGACCTTCCCGGATTTGGTGCATCAGGCCGAAGTGATCGCTGTTGGGACAGTCACCGGCATCCAAGAACAGTGGGATGCGACACGCCAGGCTCCGTTCACTTATGTCACCTTCGCGAATCTCACGGTCCTCAAAGGTGATCCTGGCGGCGAGAGTCTGACCTTGGAGTTCCTGGGCGGACACACTCCTGACGGAATGGTGTTCGCCGTTTCTGGGGTACCGCGCTTCTCCATAGGAGAGAAGAATGTCGTGTTCTGCGCTGGTAACCATCGAGACTTTGCCCCATTGGTGGGGGTCTGGCAGGGACTGTTACGCGTGACCTTTGACCCGCGGCGCGGCGAAGAAATCGTCAGTGACAACTTCCGTGTGCCAATCGCTGGTGTCCAGGACGGGAAGTTCCTGAAACTGACGCCCGAAGTTTCGTCTCGAGAACCGCTTTCGCTGTCAACTTTGCTCGACCTGATTAAACAAGAAATGGGGAATGCGTATGGCCAGCAATGAGGGTGGAAGGATAGACATGGCTAGGCGAACGCCGGTTTTCTGGGGCTTGGTTCTCATTTCCTGCCTGATGTTTGTTAGGGGAACCTGGGCGTTCGTCCGTACCACTTTCTCCAACGGAGCCCCGGTGTTCTGGCAGGATGCCCAGGCGACCTTGAATCTCCGGCTGGGTTGTCCGCCAACGCCACTGACCAATTGGGGACCCTGCTGGGATGATGCCGCAGCCGATGCGGGCGAACGCTGGAACGCTGTAGCTGCGCGGTTTCGCTTTTTCACCCAGGCCCCGTCTGTGGCAGCTGATGTCTGCAATTCCACTGATGGAATCAATACCGTTGCCTTTAGTGACACAATTTGCGGCATGGCCTTTGGGCCGGGCGTCCTCGCCATAGCAAAAACTGTTGGTCTGAGCACTGGTGCTATTGTTGAGGTCGGTGTTCTGTTCAATACCTCGGTGAACTGGTCAACCTATCCTGGACCGCTCCAGCCGGGAGTGCAGGATTTGCACCGCGTCGCTCTGCATGAATTTGGCCATGTGCTCGGGCTCGATCATCCAGACGAGCATGGGCAAACTGTGACCGCGATTATGAATGCTACCGTCAGTAATATCGATAGCTTACAATCAGATGATATTGCTGGGGTGAATACCATCTACCCGTCTGAGACCCCTCCCACTGGGGCTCTGGAAAATCCCCGCCACGGCAGTACCGTCAGTGGCATCAGCACCATCTCGGGGTGGGTCTGCAGCGCCACTCAGGTCGAACTGCAAATTGATGGATTCCCCGTCCAGGCAGCCTATGGCACCTCGCGGGCAGACACCAACTCGGTCTGCGGAGACACGAACAACGGTTTTGGCTTGCTGATCAATTGGAACGTCCTCGGCAATGGCCCCCGCACCATCGTAGCTCTTGCCGACGGGGTTGAATTCGCGCGAGCGACCTTCACCGTCATCACTCTTGGACAAGAATTTCTCACCGGCGCCAGCGGCACGTGCCAGGTACCGAACTTCGCCGGGCAGAATGTCACCCTTCAGTGGCAAGAGAGCTTACAGAATTTCGTAATCGTGGGAGTTCAATAAGGAGCGGAGAGGGCGGGATTTGAACCCGCGGTACGGTTA
>CAZAYE010000225.1:942-6068 GCA_964489255.1 uncultured Enterobacteriaceae bacterium | reverse complement strand
CAACACCTCTGCGGCCCTTCCAGATCGCAAGATCATAACGAGCGTGTGGAAGACCTATGAGTTCACACAGCTCGCTTGCCGCTTTTTCTGACCAATCGTCTCCGGTATTCGGCCGCCCTTCTTTGAAGAGACAGTCATGAGCCTCGGAGAGACCAGCATGGGCCTCATGATCCTGGAACCGAAATTTTTGCTTCGTCCCAACCGGTTCGGGAAAATCTGGCGCTTCGTCAGGCACCTCTACGATGGGGAACATTGAACTATACTAAGCTATTGAATCTACTCTGAAAATTCCCCTACATAGATCTTTCTGAGTTTCTTTTTAGCCAGATGAACCTTAGCTGTGAGCAGGATTTTACGTACGTTACCTGGAGAATCAAGAAGTCCTGCAGAAGCCACCTATACGGATGAGCCTTATCAGATTCTTTCTGATTCGCCCTGTCCCGACCCAAGCGCTCACCCACCCCGTAGAGATTGCAATAGAGGAAGACGATGAACAATTGGTTTCGCTTTTTCTTCGTAATTGTGCTATTTACCACGTAGTTGCAGAGGTTGTTGCCACGCGAAACGAGGAAAAACTAGCAGGATCTTGGCGAAGGTGGTTTTTATGAGGCAGGCGAAAGGGCTCAGATTCGACACCATCGGCGACTGGTCAGAAATCAAGCTCGATATCATCAAGCAGTACGCGGGAGCATACTCCACGATTTTTAGTGGGCAGCAACAAGCGCGATTTTACCACGTGTACATTGATGCCTTTGCTGGTGCAGGGATCAACATTTCCAAAGAGACTGGCAAGTTCATTCCAGGAAGCCCGCTGAATGCGCTCTTGGTAGAGCCCCGGTTTCGGGAGTTTCACTTTATCGATCTGGACGGTGGGAAGGTTGCGGCTCTGAGAAAAATAGCTGGGGACTGCCCCGAGATTCACATCTACCAGGGAGACTGCAACGAAATCTTGCAGAAGGAGGTATTCCCAAAAGTCCGCTTCGAAGACTACCGTCGGGGCCTCTGTTTACTAGACCCATACGGGTTGCATCTGAACTGGGAGGTAATCCAGACAGCGGGGACCATGAAGAGTATCGATCTGTTCCTGAATTTTCCCATCATGGACATGAACCGGACCGCTCTCTGGAGAACCCCGGACCGGATAGATCCGGCGAGCATTGCGAGAATGAACGCCTTCTGGGGCGACGACTCGTGGCGCAACATTGCCTACGAATCTGTTCCTACCTTGTTTGGTGCTTCGGAGGAAAAAGTGGGGAACGAAGCGATTGCTGAAGCGTTCCGGACTCGATTGAGAAAGGTAGCCAAGTTCAGTTACGTGCCAGGGCCGTTACCAATGCGGAATTCCAAAGGAAGCATCGTGTACTATCTGTTTTTCGCATCCCCGAAGGCGGTCGCGCGGCACATCGTTGACACCATCTTCAAGAAATACAGCCAACGAGTTGCCTCATGAAAAAGACCTCTATCGAGTGGACCGAATCGACCTGGAATCCGGTGACTGGCTGCACCAAGATCAGCCCGGGCTGTAAACACTGCTATGCAGAGCGGATGGCTTTACGCCTGCAGATGATGGGGCAACCGAACTACGCGAATGGATTCAACCTCACCCTCCATGAGCACATACTAGCGTTGCCCCTCTCATGGAAAAAGCCACAGATGATTTTTGTTAACTCTATGAGCGACCTGTTTCATGAGCAGGTGCCCATCAAGTTTATCTTACGAGTGTTCGAGGTGATGCGGGGTGCATCATGGCATACGTTCCAAGTACTCACGAAACGCTCAGCGCGGTTGCAGCAACTAGATCCTGACATCGACTGGCCTGCCAACGTCTGGATGGGCGTCAGCGTGGAAAGTGAGAGGTACACGTTCCGTATCGATCATCTCCGGCAGACTCGTGCACATATCAAGTTTCTTTCTTTGGAACCCCTGCTGCGCCCTTTACCAAGACTCGACCTGCGAGGAATTCAGTGGGTTATCGTTGGTGGTGAGTCGGGGCCAGGGGCGAGGCCGATGCAGAAAGAGTGGGTCACAGATATTCGGGACCAATGTCTGGCTGCTGGTGTGGCCTTTTTCTTCAAGCAGTGGGGAGGCGTCCACAAGAAACGTACAGGACGCCTTCTCGATGGGCGAACCTGGGACGAACTTCCGGCTAGCGAGATTGCTGCATGAGGGCCAGCTGTACCGGCTCTGCTATTTCTCCGCATGGTGACTATGTCGGAATGGCGGTGTTGAAAGATGAGCGATAAGAATGTGTCGTATCTGTCGGATGCCTATGACCGTTTGAAAGAAATCGAGCAAGAGAGCATTCTCAGGCTTGGTCGCGAGAAAGCGTTCCACTTCGTAGAGCTTGCTAATGACTGGATAGACATTCAGGCTGCCATAAGCCGGACTTACTCTTACGATGAACTTACCCAGGGCCTGGTCTATTTCTACTTCTTCTCCCTGTTCAAAGAAGTGCAATGGCTCCAACTGCATTTTCTGTCTGGCAACTATCCGTTGCTTGGCCGCAGTCTGCGGTTTGTCTGGGAAATGATTTATCGAGCATATTATACCGACATCTATACGAGTGAACCCTCGCCGGATCTGTCTCTGGATGACAAAATTTCGTGGCTGGAGCAGCACGAGAGTAACCTACGCTGGGACAATTGTATAAGCCCGATGCTTGGCAAGGTTTTCCCTTTGGTAGAACAGGAACAAGAGGTCCGAGAACATTACCGCCAACTCTGGAAAAGCCTGAACAGATACGCTCACCCCTCCGTAGGTCTTATCTCCAGGATGATAGAAGAATCCGCTTTGATGGTCACAGACAGCTTCGACGAGATCTGGGCGACGGAGATAATCCAAGATGCTACAGAGGTTTTTGATCTAATTTGGTTGGCTGTGATCTCGCGATTCCCGAAGTGCGCACCATTGCTTGCTCAACAGGAATACGGTCTGGTCTGTCCACTCACGCAAGCAGCGCTGGAAAAGCATTCTGTGGACTGAGACCCAGTACAGCGTGCGAGTGCCCAAACGATGAACCGGAGGCATGCATGTTGATACAAGTCATTTTGATCGTCAAACGCTATAGTTTCTATCCGCAACAGATCTACGAAGAAATTAAACAGACAAGTAGCTCTTTGCTGCTTTCTCTCATTTTGTGTTAATCGGTGGGGAGACACCTATCTAAGGAGGCACCATGTCTGCACCGTCATTTCTCTTGAATTTCCAAGAACGGGCGTACTCAACATCTCTACAAAAGCTCAGCGCTGAGCCCATAGTCAGAGCGGACTCCTATTCCGTTGGGACAGAGACGTTTACGGAAGGACGTGAAGAACCCGATCAAGATATCTCACTCGGAACCACTGGGACCGAGACGTTTACAAAAGCCCGAGAGGAGTCCGACCAGGATATTGGGTTCGAAAAATATTTCACTATCCCCCGGACGATATCGTGCTGTTGATCATAACAAATACTGGCGATGCAACTGCCGACTACCTTTGTGGAAAACTGGAATCGAGCGGTATTGACTGGGTCCGGCTCGATACAGACCAGGTAGTGGATTCTGTCTCTGTGACGTATCGAGAGAATCGATGTACACTTTGCCTCTGGGGAAGATCTATCCCGCCAGACGAGGTTCGAACGTCTGGTTGCGCCGTCCAAAACCAATCACTGTGAAAGTGGGGCGTGACCGTGCAGAAAGAGAGCATCTTGAAGGAGAGTGGAGTGAAGCGCTCGAAGGGTTTTTCGCCCAAATTCCACTTGAGCGCTGGATGAATCATCCAATCGCAAATGCCTGTGCTTCTCATAAGGTTGAACAGCTCACACGCGCATCGAAATTTGGACTCGCGATCCCTCCCAGCATCGTCACCCAATCCGAGGAAGAACTGCGGGGATTTTGGGCCTCCTGCGGTGGCCAAGTAATTACAAAGCCGCTAGCCTCTGGATTTCTACCTCGGGAATTTGGGGATGACGCAACCTTAATCTATACCAGCGAAGTGACGCCTCAACATCTACGACACACAGGGACCCTCAGTGCTTGCCCAACCCTGTTTCAAAAAAGAATCACAAAACTCCTCGATGTCAGGGTATGTGTCATAGAAGACGATGTGATCGGGGTGGGGCTACGAGCTCTTGGTCAAGACGGACGGCAGCGCCTTGACGTACGGCGGAATAACATGACCGACGTTATCCACGGTCAAGTCGAGATACCCTCTACGGTAGCAGCAGCATTGATGGCACTTACCCGCTCCTACAACCTGAGGTTCGCTGCCGTCGACATGGCTATTGATCAAGGTGGGGATTGGATCTTCTTTGAGCTGAATCCGAATGGGCAATGGGCGTGGCTTGATCTCACCGGTGTAGCTGACATAGCAAGCGCTCTAATAGCCTCGTTTCGATAGCTGGAGAGCAGAGCGATATGTCTGTACGTTGGAACGCCTCCTTACTCTGGATCGTCATGCGAGCTGCTGGAATCGAGTGCTCGCGGGAAGAGGTAGAAAATAGACGCTATAACCCAGCTTCTTCACGCAAATTCCCTCTGGAGGGACAAGAGGAGGCCTCATCTGTCCTCTTAGACTTGGCCAAGGATTTGTATAAAGCGGAAACAGAACGAACTACATCCGTACAAGAGAAAGGCAAAACGCTTCTTACTTTATCGGGGTTGTTGTTCCCTCTCCTGGTCGCTGCGATGAACATCGCTGGTCCAGTGCTCTAGGGTCTGATTCCGCTGGGCCTCCTATTGCTGACGTTGTACCTTCTCACCGAACTTCTGGCGGTCCAAACAAAATCGCAGCCGGCGCTGGATCGTTCGCTGTTAGATTTCAGAGAGAACAAACAGCGGGGTCAACTCGCTAAAGACTATTGGCTGGCACGAGACTTCAACGTCCACAGTAACAATTTTTTAGTTGATCTTTTTCGGGCTGCATGTCGTATCTTCCTGGCGGCTTTGACAACTGTTTTCATCATCGTTGGGGTAACGACTGCTTCGCTAAAGGGCGTAGAGACGCGGATTGTCGAAAGATTACGTACTGACGCTGAGTTCGTGCGCCTGCTCATCGGCGCACCCGGTCCAGTTGGGCCTGCGGGACCACCAGGGCCTCCAGGTCCTCAGGGAATTGCAGGGCCGACTGGTCCGCCAGGACCAACTG
>CAZAYE010000225.1:0-932 GCA_964489255.1 uncultured Enterobacteriaceae bacterium | reverse complement strand
ATGCTCTTGTGACAAAGATGCGACGCCCCCCACGCAGAGAGGCAGCAGCCATGTAACGAAGAGCGGAGCCCGGGCGACCCCAATGCCTGCTACCCGTCACCCTCGAAAAGGACGCTGAAATAAAAACAGATAGTTATCTTCAGTATACATTTAGAGGTAGCCTGGATGGAGTGTAACGCAATCCAGGAATTGATATTTTCCCCAGATTTCGCTTTGCTTCATCTAGGCTACGGCGTTCAAACGAATTTTGTAGCCGATAGTGAGGCTAAAGCCGTAGCCAAGATACTCAGGTGCTATAGCGAGAAGCCCATTAACCAGTAAGCTTTTCTTGTGACATGATTTGATTGAAGCTACTTAATGGATTTTGACAAACGAAATCGGTAATGCGAATTCCGACGGGGGAGGGTAGAACAGGCTTCCCGCCTGTTGCAGAGCACGGGCTAGAAGCCCGTGCCACCAGGAGCCCAGCCGCACGTCTCTCCCCTACGCCGATTACCTGTTCTGTTCGTCAAATTTCATTAGCATCGCCCGCGACGACGTGGACTACATCATGGAGACCTTCCCCCTCGTCAAGCGCAAAGACGAGCAGAAATACCGCGAGTACCGTACCAAGCGAGTTATACTGGAAATCTATGATGCCATGGCCGAAGCCATGCGCACTGGCAAACCCTACCGTACACTCCTTGCCCCACCTGCTGATCCTCGTGTCGCGCATCCGGCAAGGGAGCGAGGGAGCCAGTGAGCGAGGAAGGGAGGAAGCAGAGAAGCGAGGAATAGGAGATCACGACGCTCTTTATCGAACGCTTCTCTGCCCGGCATGTGTAGTCCTCACTGGTCCTCCAGGAATGCGGCCAAGCCGTTCAAAGATGAGTTGGCAAATATACTCCACACGGGGATAGCTGAGACTTTTTGAGATCTTCGTGCTAGAGTCG
>CAZAYE010000224.1:0-6069 GCA_964489255.1 uncultured Enterobacteriaceae bacterium | reverse complement strand
TACTCTAGAACTAATTCGATGGCTTCCTTTATGTTCTCCTTCGCTTCCTCCTCGACACTACGGCCAGCCACCAGCAGGGCAACCTCACCTTTGATCTCGCGCTCATGCAATAAGGTACGCAGTTCACTGACCGTGCCTCGCACGATTTCCTCAAACATTTTGGTCAGTTCCCGTCCGATCACGATCTCACGGTCGCCACAGACCTCCGCAAGATCAGCAAGCATCTCAAGCAGCCGATGCGGAGATTCAAAAAGGACCAGGGTTCGTTCTTCGTGTTTGAGACGCTGCAGGGCTTTTTGCCGCTGACTTTTTTTCGCCGGAAGAAACCCCTCAAAGACAAATCGGTCCGTCGGCAGTCCACCGACACTCAACAGCGCCGTCAGTGTAGACGGGCCAGGAATTGGTACGATCGCAAGCCCCGCCTCTACCGCTCCTTTCACGAGCCGGTAGCCGGGATCAGAAATACCTGGTGTCCCAGCGTCACTCACAAGGGCAATGATCTTGCCAGCCTGGAGTTGCTCGATAAGCGCCGGAGCTTTACTAGCTTCAATCTGGTCGTAATAGCTCGTCAGGGGGGTCGTGATGCCGTAATGTGTAAGCAATTTTTTCGTGTGACGGGTGTCTTCGGCGGCAATGAGGTCGACTTCTTTGAGGATACGAAGTGCACGGAGAGTGATGTCTTCGAGGTTTCCGATCGGAGTAGCGACGATGTACAGTATACCGGCCACGTCAGCAGCCCCAGTTGCGCGGGGGATTCACACTAAAGGCCATAGTTAGAACAGTCCCAACCAAGTCCAAGGCAGGTCGAAGACAGTCAAAACTTTTTCAGCTCGTCTTTGACTTGTCCGAGACTTGCCTGAGACTTATTCGAGGCTTATCCGAGACTTGCCTTGACTTGTCCGAGACTTGCCTGAGACTTGTTCTGGACCTGTTCGAGACTTGCTAGCCCATCAACCCCGGATTGGCTCCGCCGTCGATGGTGACATTGGCACCGTGGATGAACGCGGCTCGCTCAGAGGCAAGGAACAGCACCAAATCCGCCACTTCTCCGGATTTGCCCACCCGGCCAAGGGGGGTCATCTTGCGCATTGCCTCCTCAGCATCGGCACTGCCTGGATTGAAGGTTGAAAGGAAACGCTGCAACCGTTCGGTGAGAATCGGGCCAGGGTTGATGCCGACAACACGCACGCCGTGCTTCGCCCCTTCGTCTGCTAGGGCTTTGGTGAAGTGATTGAGTGCAGCATTGGCCGCGCCGCCGATCATGTAGCCGCCGATCGGTCGAAGCGCGCCGGTGCCGATGATGTTGATGATGACCCCACTGCCTTGTTTCTGCATGTGGGGGAGGACTTCGCGCGCCATGCGTACATAGCCGAAGAATTTCAAAGACCAATCGTCCAGCCAAGCTTCGTCCGTCAGCTTGAGAAATTCTCCGGGTCGAGCACTACCCGCATTGTTGACCAGAATGTCTACCCGGCCGAACACTTCCACACAGCGAGCGACTACTGCCTTGATCGCTTCACCCTTGGTGAGATCGGCCTGCATACCGACGATCCGGCCTTCGCTCTTATCCCCAGCTAACCGCACGGTTTCCTCTAAAGCCTCTTTGCCTCGGGCACAGGCTAATACGGACGCGCCCTCGGCAAGCAGACCAAGTGCAGTAGCCTGGCCGATACCTTTGCTCCCACCGGTCACGATCGCGACTTTCCCCTCTAAACCGAGTTGCATACCTCCTCCTTTGGGCGCACGCCGTGCGCCCCTACAATCCTCGTTCGCCCTGAGCTTGTCGAAGGGTGAATGGAGCCCTCTACACAGGTCTGAACTTCGCTAGCTTCACTCCCGGTTCATGCTCTGCAAAGACGACCTCGACCGGCAAGCCGATGCGAATATCCTCATTGTTGATGCCAACCAGGTTGGTTACCAGGATGAGTTCTGCGTCCTCATCAAGCTGAACCTGGGCCACGTTGTACGGCACCTTGTTTACAGCAGCTGGATGGACCGGATGAGTGATAATGGCAAAGGAGTAGACTTTTCCCTTCCCGCTCATCTTGACCCACTCTCGTTCCAACGAGTTGCAATGTGGACACATAGGGCGCGGCAGCCAACGGAACTTCTTGCAATCTGTGCACCGCTGCATGAGCAGTTCGCCGCGATTACAGCCGTCCCAGAACTCCTGGGCATCAAAATCCGAAATCGGACGAGGAAAGTTGACTGCCTCTGCCATAACGTTCTTCTCCTTTCTCCCTGGCGCTGACCCCTCTATGCTCAGTCTCGATACGAGGTATATTCTCGGCCGAACGCTTCACGGGCGACGATGCCTTTCATAATCTCTGGAGTCCCGTCGCCAATCTCCAAGCCCACCACATCGCGCCAGCGTTGCTCCAGCGGTGAATCCATATTGTACCCGTAATGCCCGTGCAGAATGATACAGGCGTGGATCGCCTCGGCCGAGACTTTCGGTCCCAACCATTTGGCCATTGCTGCTTCCTTGGTATGCTTCTGCCCCTGGTCTTTGAGCCACAGGCATTTGTATGCTACCAGTCGCGCGGCTTCGAGTAAGGTCAGATACTCAGCGACTTGAAACGCTACACCTTCGAATTTCGCCAGGGGCTTGCCGAACACCTGGCGTCCCTTGGTGTACTCAATGGTGTCTTCAACCGATTGCTGGGCCGCACCAATACATGCCAGGGCAATAATTGCGCGGTTGAAATCGAAAGCGACCATTGCCTGATAGAACCCGCCGCTTTCGTCTCCCATACGATAACGCACGGGAATATGCACCCCATCAAAGAAAAGCGACCCGCGCTGGGTGAGGCGCTCGCCCGGGGTTTTGTATACTTGTCGCGTGACTCCGGGCGCATCGAGCGGCACCAGAAACGCCGAGATTCCGCGGGCGCCTTGGTCGCCGGTGCGCGCGAAGACAATGCAGGCATCCGCATACCCAGCGAACGTGATCGACGCCTTCTCACCGGTGATGACATACTCATCGCCCATCTTCACCGCTCTGGTCGTGATGTTGGCCGCGTCCGAGCCCGCGCTCGGTTCAGTGAGACCAAAAGCAATGATCGCGTCGCCGGCCGCATGCCGCGGCAGCCACTCAGCCTGCACCTCAGGAGGCGCATAGCCGGCTAATAACTCAGAGGCGATGAGGCCAAGCTGAATATACAGGCTGTAGTTAAAATCCCCACGCGATAGCTCTTCGGTCATCAGACCACACGTCACATAGTCCGCGCTTTGACCGCCGAATTTTTCTGGCACGCGCAAGCCGAAGACGCCGAGGGCAGCGACTTCCTTAATTTCTGCACGGCTGATTTTTTCTCCACGATCCCAGCGTGCATAATGAGGAAGGAGCTTTTCTTTGGCGAATTGGCGGAGGGTCTTCTGCAGTAAGAGTTGCTCTTCGGTGAAAGCGAATTCCATACAAACACCCAAGCTCGTGGAAGTGGGCTCATCGTACTGACCAGCGGAAAAAGACGCAAGGAGCCGTAAGGGGACCTAGCGGACAAGGATAAAGGAATAAACTGAGAGACTTTCGCGGATACCGGTGGACGATTTGTCCGTCACCATTTCTATAAAGAAGTTTTGTTGACTGAGGCCAATGCTCCCATCACGTTAGCAACATCGACGACCATATAATCCCGACACCCAAATACGGGAATGGTGATCCCGTCGCCTTTGAGAATTTTTCCCGCTGTCTCAACAATCTCGTCTACCAGTACGTCCTGCGAGGCAGGATCGTGATGGGTAAGGCCGAGAGCCTTCGCCCCAACAGTCTTGGCCACACGGGCCGTATAATCCGGCGTCCCATGCCCCCATCCTGCCGTCATCTCATCGTACTTCTTCCGGGTGTATTGCGTATCGATGACGAGCAAGTCCGCGTCGCGCAGATGAGCAGAGAAGCGAGTCGGGATGCCGTCCTGATTCTCGTGATCCGTCACAAACACGAAGACCAACCCTGAGGGTCGTTCCTCAAAGCGATACGCGATTGTTCGCTCTGGGTGGTTGCTCCGATGCATTGCCACGACTAAGCACTCGGAGAGTTCGCATTTTGTGCCTTGCGCGAACGGAATTTGCCCTCCATTATTGGTGATCCGTTCAAATGCTTCCACCGTGAGGACCTTCCGCCCACCCTGAGGATGAATCACCAGAATGGTGCTATTCGGATGCTCGATATCAAAACAGTGCACGTGACTGCCCACTTCATGCAAATCGACCGGGAAATACGGCGGCTGCATGAGCGCTTGGTACACCTCGCGCGGTCCGATGCCCTGATCTTTCGGCCCGTAGATGTTAACGAGCACCTGTTTCAGATATGGGAAAGTGGACAACGCAAACCCCTGGGTATGGTCGTGATGATAGTGGGTGTGGAGGATGGTGACTTCCTGCCCACCATCTTGCAAGAAATCGGCAGACAGTGGGACAATCCCCGTTCCTGCGTCGATGACCAGCCACTGTCCCGCGGGGAGACACGGCGACTCTACACGGAGACACGTGGTGTTGCCGCCATATCTGAGCTTGCTTTGGTGCGCGACGGGACAGCTCCCGCGGGTACCGTAAAACGTAATTTTCATCATGACCTCTGTGGCTCAGCTGTTGTGAGACCTGCCGTTAAGCCCATGCGTTCCCCTCCGGTAAAACCGGAGCATAACTTGATTTTAAGGCGAATCTGCACAGTATGTCAAATTGTCAGAGAGGGCAGCCTTAATCGAGCCACAGAAGATTCGTACAGATGAGGGCTAGTTCGCGACCTTCCCTACTCTTGTCGGCGGGAATACGTTTAGTGTAATACCTGTTCCATTGCAGGAGGGAAAAAATGGATTTCAATTATTCTTCTGAAGAAGAAAAATTTCGCCAAGAGGTTCGCACTTGGTTGGAGACCAATCTGCCTGATGACCTGCGCGAAGGACGCGATGAGGAACTCTCTCAGGATGAACGCTGGGAGCGACACAAAGCCTGGCACCAGAAGCTCTATGCAGGCGGCTGGGTTGGTATCTGGTGGCCCAAAGAGTACGGCGGTCGGGGGGCCTCGGTGATTGAACAGGCGATCTTCAACGAAGAACTGGGCCGGGTCGGTGCCCCCTCTGGGGTGAATATGAATGGTATCACCTTACTCGGTCCCACCCTGATGCACTGGGGCAGCGAAGAACAGAAGAAACGTTTCCTGCCCAAGATTTTGCCGGCTGAGGAAATTTGGTGCCAGGGCTACTCAGAGCCCGGCTCAGGTTCTGACCTTGCCTCCCTGCAAACCCGGGCGGTCGAAGACGGCGACCATTTTGTCGTCAACGGCCAGAAGGTGTGGACCAGTCAGGCGCAGTACTCGGATTGGTGTTTTTTACTCGTGCGGACCGATCCTACTGCACCAAAGCATCAGGGCATCAGTTACCTTTTAGTTGATATGCACAGCCCTGGCATTACCGTACGCCCACTCGTGCAAATCACCGGCGATGCTGAATTCAACGAAGTGTTCTTCGAGGACGTGCGGGTGCCAAAGAAGAACTTGGTCGGTGAAAAGAACCGCGGATGGATGGTGGCGATCACGACCTTGATGTTCGAGCGAGTCGCGACCGGGAGCTATTTCCGTTTTGAGAAAACCTTGCCACAATTAGTTGACCTCGCTCGGCGGATCGAACTGCATGGGCAACCAGCCATCGAGGACACCAGTATCCGTCAACAGTTGGCCCAATTTGCCATCGAGGCTAAGGCGATCAAGTACAATGAGTTGCGCCGCTTGACGCGCCGACTCAAAGGTCAGCCTCCGGGGCCAGAAGGCTCGTTCTCCAAGATTACCACCACCGAACTGAACTTTCGTATCGTCAACTTCGCCATGGAACTCCTTGGTCCTTATGCCGTACTGGAAAAGGGATCGCCGTTTGCCGTGGATCATGCGCGCTGGTCGCACCGTATGCTGGGTGCACGGGCTGGCACGATCGCTGCCGGGACGAACGAAATTCAACGTGGCATCATTGGCGAACGCGTATTAGGATTACCAAAGGGCAGATAAGTGGGAGGCCAAAATTCGATCACTACAGTGCTGTTCGATGCCGGTGGAACGCTCGTTCATCTGGACTATTT
>CAZAYE010000223.1:0-6091 GCA_964489255.1 uncultured Enterobacteriaceae bacterium | reverse complement strand
CCCCGTCTCCGTTTCCCCGTTTCTTTTTTTGCCTTACACGACCCTTTTCTCCCGCAGCTCCGCGATCTTCGCGTCGCTGTAGCCCAGGCCGCGTAGTACTTCTTGGGTATGCTCGCCGAGAGACGGGGCAAACGAACGGATTGAGCCCGGTGTTTCTGAGAGCTTCACCGCCACACCTGCCTGGATGACCTTCCCAGCCACTGGATGATCTAGTTCCACCGCCATCTGGCGATGACGCACCTGCGGGTCCTCGAATACCTCGGGTACGTCATAGACTTTGCCAACACACACATCAGCTTTGGCCAGGAAGTCGAACCACTCCTCCCGAGTCTTGGTGAGAAAGAGTTTCTGCAACTCCGCCCGTGCGTAGGCGTGTCGCTCGTTTGCCGGACCTGAGAAATCTCCAGCCTTCATGCCACAGTCTTTCAGATCCGGTCGGTTGATGGCATCGCACAGATTCTCCCACAGCCAAGGCTCGGTGCAGCCGATGGTGATCATTTTGTGGTCCTTGGTTTCGTAGAAGCTATAGTAAGCGTGCCCACCACCGAACACGCCCTTGCCACGCCCAGGGATGACTCCTTCAGCGAAATAGTCACGCACGTTGGGGGTGGCGGCAAGCAAAGAAATCGTGGTGTCGAGATAGGACACATCGACGAACTGGCCTTTGCCGGTGCGTTCGCGCGCAAAGAGGGCAAACATGATACCGGTCACGCCGTGCATCGACGCGCCGGCATAGTCAGCAACGATATTGAGCGGAATCGCCGGTGGTCCTTCGGTCGGACCGATGAGATTGGCCACGCCAGCAAGTGATAAATAATTCAGATCATGGGCCGGATAGTCGCGGTACGGCCCCTCTTGGCCATACCCACTGAGTGCACAATAGATCAGGCGTGGGTTCAGTTTGCTTAGCGTCTCATAATCTCCACCGAGGCGCTTCATCACCCCGGGGCGAAAACCCTCAACCAACACATCATAGCTCTTCGCCAAGTCTTGCAGCACGGCTTGCCCAGCCAGTTCCTTGAGATTGAGGGTCATGCTCTTTTTATTGCGATTGGTGAAATTGGTGGCAAGCTTGCGCGCTTCCCGTGGTCCAGGCGAAGCGCCTGAACCGGCCAATTTGCCCGAAGGCGGAGCCTCAATTTTCAGCACCTCAGCACCCATGTCCGCCAGCATCATCGTGCAGAATGCGCCAGGTCCCACCCGGGTAAGTTCGAGAATCTTAATGCCGTCCAACGCTCCAGCCATGGTTCCCTCCTTGATCAAAGCGTGTGGCTGTCTTTATAGACCACCGGGCTAGTGGGAGGCTAGGGCATCACAGGAAAAGAACCGGGGAAACGGAGAAGGGGAGAACCGGAGAACTAGTCTTCGTGTCGCCGATTCCCCGATTCTCCGGTTCTCCGATTCCTGCAATTGTCCCCCCTTCCCCGATCTGCTAAGCCAAAAAGGCATGACCCCACAAGACAAGCTGCGCAAGATCCGCGAGGAACTCCAACAGATGTTCCTCGAACGTGCCGAGTTGATTGACGGCGCCTTGGCCGCGCTGCTGGCTGCTCAGCACGTACTCATCATTGGCCCGCCAGGGACGGCCAAGTCCATGCTCGCTGACGAGCTGTGCCGCCGTATCTTCGGTGCCACCTACTTCCAGTGGCTGCTCACTAAATTCACCACGCCTGAAGAACTCTTCGGTGCGGTCAGCCTCAAAGCCCTCGAAGCTGACGACTACCGCCGGGTCACCGCCAACAAGCTGCCTGAGGCGCACATCGCCTTCCTTGATGAAGTATTCAAAGCCAGCTCTTCAATTCTCAACGCGATCCTGACGATCATTAATGAGCGATTGTTCCACAATGGCCGCCAAGTCAGCTCAGTTCCGCTGCTGACGCTTTTTGGCGCCAGTAATGAACTCCCAGAGGATGACGAGTTGCTCGCCCTTTATGACCGCTTTCTCCTCCGTTTCGTCGTGGGCTACATCGACGAGGATTTCCGCTTCCTTAAGATGCTCCAAGCGAAAGAGCCGCCTGAGCGGACGACTATCACTTTGGATGAGCTCCGCCAGATGCAGGCCGCGGTACAGACCCTGACAATACCGAACATCGCGCTCCGCGGTCTTGCTGACATCCGCCGTGAGTTGCAGAAGAAAAACATCGTCGCCTCTGACCGGCGTTATCGCCAAAGCCTCGGATTGCTCCAAGCTTTGGCCTACCTGAATGGGCGCACCGTAGTAGCGGAATCTGACCTCTTCTTTCTCGAACACGTCTTGTGGAAGGATCCGGGCGAGCGAGTCGAAGTCCACAACGTCATTCACGGCCTGATCCACGGCTATGAAGACGAAGTGCAGGAACTGCTGTTCCAGACCCGCGAGTTACGCGATTACGCGGAGCGCGATTGGGAGAACAAAGAGCAGCGGGCCCGCGCTATCATTGAGGCGCATACCAAAATTCGCAACATCCTGGCTAAGGTCGAGGAGGTCAGCCAAAAAGCCGGCGGCACCGGCCGTTCGCTCGATAAGGTCGAAACAATTCGGCAAGAGATCCAGACGATCCAGCAGCAGTTGCTGGCGAAGTTATAAGAAAGCTCTTAACTATCAGCTATGAGCTCTTAGCTCTCAGCAGAAGGGACAATTGTTGTCATCCTGAACCGAAGGCGAAGAATCTCTCCTGCGGACGAGATTCTGAGGGGTGACAGAAGTAAGGGGAGTGCATGTACTGCCCACGCTGCGAGTTTGAAAATCCAGCAGAAGCCAGGTTTTGTATCGACTGCGGCGTTGCTCTGCAGAATCGTTGTACACATTGCGGACTGGAGAATCTGCCCCGTGCCAAATTCTGCGCTTCATGCGGTGCACCTCTTACGGCTCAGTCTCCCGTTCCTAAGAGTCCGAACTCCGAACTCCGGACTCCAGACTTGTCGAGACTCCGGACTCCGGACCCTAGACCCCGGACTCCTCCGCACCTGGCCGAGCGTATTCGTGCTGAGCAGGCAGCAATCAAGGCTCGCAGTGGCACGGATGGTGAGCGCAAGACTATCACCGCCCTCTTTGCCGACATTAAAGACTCTACCGCCCTCATCGAAGACCTCGATCCCGAAGACGCCCGGCACATCGTCGATCCCGCCCTTCAGTTGATGATGGACGCCGTGCACCGTTACGAGGGCTATGTTGCCCAAGCGCTCGGCGATGGCATCTTTGCTCTCTTCGGTGCGCCTCTCGCTCATGAGGATCATCCCCAAAGGGCCCTCTATGCTGCCCTACGTATGCAGGAGGAGAGTAAACGCTACGCAGAACAGTTGCTCCGCGAATACGGCATCAACCTCCAGATCCGGGTTGGTGTTAATACTGGGGAAGTTGTGTTGCGCTCGATCCGCAAAGACGATCTCCATGCCGACTACGTTCCAGTTGGCCACTCGACTCACCTGGCCTCACGAATGGAGAGTCTGGCTCGTGGCGGGGCGATTGTAGTAAGCGAGCACACTTACAAGCTCACCGAAGGCTACTTTGACTTCAAACCGCTAGGTGAAGCAAAGATCAAAGGTGTCACAGAGCCGCTCTCTATCTATGAAGTGCTGGGCGTTGGACCCCTGCACACCCGTCTGCAAGTGGTAGCCCGGCGAGGATTATCACGGTTCGTGGGGCGGCAGAGCGAGCTGGGACAGCTCACCCAAGGGTGGGAAGCCGCCAAGGCCGGGCGTGGGCAAATCGTTGCTATAGTAGGTGAGCCTGGGGTAGGGAAATCACGGTTGTTCCATGAGTTTATAGGGGCGCACGGCCGTGCACCCCTACACGGGCAGAGTGGCTGTCTGGTCCTAGAGACCTTCTCCGTTTCTCATAGCAAGGCGTATCCTTATCTGCCGCTGATCGAACTGCTGAAGACTTATTTTCAGCTAACGCCGCAGGACGACGAGCGCCAGCGGCGGGAGAAGATCACTGGCAAGGTGCTCACGCTCGATCGTATCCTGGAAGACACCCTGCCTTACCTGTTTGCGTTACTACCAACCTCTGAGGCACCTCCCTTTCTCATGCAAATGGATCCGCAGATCCGCAAGCGACGCACCCTCGAAGCGGTCAAGCGGCTGCTCGTGCGGGAAAGTGTCAACCAGCCCCTCATTCTCCTTTTTGAGGATCTGCACTGGTTAGATACGGAGACCCAGGAGTTTCTCACCCTTCTGAGCGAGAGTGTAGCTACGGCTCGCATCCTGTTGCTCGTCAACTACCGGCCCGAGTATCGGCACGAATGGGGGAATAAGACCTACTACACGCAGTTACGGTTGGATCCACTGGGGAAGGCAGAGGCCGAAGAGCTGCTGACAGCGTTGCTGAAAGAGAAAGGAGGGGCGATTCATGAATCGTCCGTACAAGATCTGAAACGCCTCATCCTGGAAAAGACCGAAGGCAACCCGTTCTTCTTGGAGGAGATGGTGCGGGCGCTGTTCGAGCAAGGAGTATTAGTACGCAATGCCGGTGCGAACGTAGGGGCACGGCCTGCCGTACCCTTACCGATAGACCTGCGCATCCCAACCACAGTGCAGGGTGTTCTTGCCTCCCGCATTGACCGGCTACCAACCGAAGAAAAAGTCCTCCTGCAAGCCCTATCAGTAGTTGGTAAAGAGTTTACCTTGAGTCTGGTGAAGCAGGTAGTCGAAAAATCCGAAGAGGAGTTGTACGGCTTGCTCTTTCACCTCCAGACCGCGGAGTTCATTTACGAACAACCCGCCTTTCCAGAGATGGAATATACCTTCAAGCATGCTCTGACCCAGGAAGTCGCTTACAACTCCTTGCTGCTGGAACGGCGCAAAGTGCTTCATGAGCGTACGGCCCAGGCTATTGAGGCGCTGTTTCACTCCCGGTTAGAAGACCACTACAGCGATTTGGCCCAACACTACAGTCGTAGCGGTAATACGCAGAAAGCCGTAGAGTACCTCCAGCATACGGGGCAACAAGCAGCGCATCGGTCAGCCCATGCAGAGGCCATCACTCATTTGCACACTGCCTTGGAACTGCTCACGACCTTGCCGGATGCGCCTGAGCGCGCTCAGCGAGAAATCGCCCTCCAAATCGCCTTAGCCGCTTCCCTGCAGGCCACCAAAGGCCCGTCGGCCCCCGAAGTGGAACACGCCTATACGCGGGCACGTGCGCTGTGCCAGCAGGGGGAAGAGACACCACAGCTCTTTTCGGTGCTGCGAGGTCTGTGGGTGTTACATCACGTGCGGGCGGAGTTACCAAAGGCGCGCGAGCTGGGGGAGCAACTCCTCAGCATGGCCGAGCGTGTCCAAGATCCGGCGCTCTTGCTGGAAGCTCACAGAGCGTTGGGAAGCACATCATTGTGGCAGGGAGAGTTTTTCCTCGCCCGAGCACATTTGGAGCAGAGTAGTACCCTCTACGATCCGCAGCAGCACCGTTTCCTTGCCTTTCTCCACGGGGGAGCAGACCCTGGGGTGTCCTGCCTCTGCGACGCGGCCCGGGCGTTGTGGTTTCTGGGCTATCCGGACCAAGCCCTGCAGCGGAGCCAGGCGGCGCTCACCCTCGCTGAAGAGCTGGCCGATCCCTTCAGTCTGGGGTTTGCCCTGATCTTTGCAGCGGGGCTCCATCAACTCCGCCGGGAGGGGCGTGCGGCCCAGCAACGGGCAGAGGCAGGGATAGCTCTCGCGAGCCAGCAGGGGTTTGTGCCCTTGTTATTGGCGGGGACGATCAGACGGGGCTGGGCATTGGCAGAGCAGGGGCGGATAGAGGAAGGACTAGCACAGATGCACGAGGGTCTGGCCGCCAGGCGGACTACTAGGGCAGGTCTCGCACAGCCGTATTTCCTTGCCTTGCAGGCCGAGGTGTATGGAAAAATGGGAAAGAGAGAACAAGCCCTTCCTCTGCTGACCGAGGCGCTTGCTACGGTACGTACGACTGGAGAGCACCGGTTGGAGGCCGAGCTGTATCGGCTGAAAGGGCAGCTTACACTGCAGTCAAGGCAAGTCAAAGACAAGTCCCAAACAAGTCAAGACAAGTCTGAAGTCCAGAGTCCGAAGTCCGAAGTTACTAGCCCCCAACCCCTAACACCCAGCATCCGAGCGGAGGCGGAAGCCGAAGCGTGCTTTCACAAGGCCATTGAGA
>CAZAYE010000222.1:0-6091 GCA_964489255.1 uncultured Enterobacteriaceae bacterium | reverse complement strand
GTACCGAAACGGAGGTGGTGGTTCTCGATATTGATGAAGGACATAGACGAATCTCTCTCGGCCTGAAGCAAGTTGGGCCGAATCCCTGGGAGTTGGTCCGTATTAACCATCCGGTCGGTAGCCGTATCCACGGCAAAATCAAGAGCGTGACCGATTTCGGCGTGTTTGTCGAAATCGAAGAGGGGATTGACGGACTCGTCCACATCTCTGATTTGCACTGGACCAAGAAAGTGAAACATCCCTCTGAACTCTATAAGAAGGGGGATGAAGTCGATGCGGTAGTCCTGGGGGTGGATGTGGAAAACGAACGAGTTTCCCTGGGGATTAAACAGGCCGCTCCGAATCCCTGGCTCACGCTGACCCAACGCCACCCGGTGGGCAGCCGTATCCAAGGCAAAGTGACCAGCGTGACCGATTTCGGCGTGTTTGTCGAAATCGAAGAGGGGATCGAAGGGCTGATCCACATCTCCCAATTGTCTAATGAACGAGTAGAAAAACCCTCAACGCTCTTTCAGGTTGGCCAGGTGGTGGAAGCCGAGATTATCCACATCGATCCCCGAGAGCATAAGGTAGGGCTCAGCATTAAAGCCTTGCGTCGTAGTGAAGAACGAGCGGAAATGGAAGCCTACTTGCGACGTGAGCGGGAAGAGGCTCGTTTCTCCCTCGAAGACGTCATGCCCGAAGAGTTCCGCCTTGACCGGGATGAAGGAGAAGAACGGGGCAGCCGGCGGAGAGGATAAGACAGGAGGAGAGAACAGTGCCACGGGGGCACACGGTCGGCCGGGGAATCGGCATCCTGAGTGCCTTTTTGCTAGTGTTTATTCTCACGGCTCTCTTGCTGACCTACTTTGGCAGCGGGAAGGGTGAGGGAGGATTATGGGCTGCAGCTGTGGGGGTGATCGAAGTACGGGGAGTGATCGACAGTGAACGCTCCGTAGTTGATGCCATCCGCAGTTTCGCCAAGGACGATGATATCCGAGCAGTCGTCTTGCGTGTGGAGTCCCCTGGTGGAGGGGTCACTCCGTCGCAAGAGATTTATCGTGAACTGACCCGCCTGAGAGAGAAAAAGCCTGTCATTGCCTCTCTTGGGGGGGTCGCGGCCTCAGGTGGGTACTACATTGCGAGCGCCTGCAGCGCGATTGTCTCCAACCCGGGGACCATTACTGGTTCGATCGGTGTGATCATGGAGACAGTGAACGTGCAGGGGTTGCTGGAGAAACTTGGGCTGAAGGGGGTTGTCGTCAAAGCCGGGACGTACAAAGACCTCGGCTCGCCGTTGCGTGAGATGACTCCTGAAGAACAAGAGATTCTCGCGACGATGCTGAATGATGTGCATCGGCAGTTCATCTCGGCTGTTGCCGCTGGTCGCCACATGGATGAGGCGAAAGTACAGACCCTGGCTGATGGGCGCGTATACTCTGGCGAACAAGCCTTAGGGTTGGGGCTGGTGGACCAACTTGGCAACTTCCAGGATGCGATCACCCTGGCGGCAGAAAAGGCGGGAATTACGGGAGAGCCGCGCGTGATTCGCGCGCGGATCCAGAAGCGGGCCTGGTGGCAACGTCTGTTGTCATTATGGCTGGGAGAAGAATTGTGGAGTGGGTCGGCAGGCTTGCGGCTGTTGTACCTAGGGCCACAACTGTCATGAGAGGAAAAAAACAGCGGTGACCAAGCGGGACTTGATTGAGGAAGTAGCGCAGCAGTATCCGCGTTTCTCGCGGCGGGACGCTGAGGTAATTGTTAATGCGGTCTTCGACAGCATGACCGATGCCTTAGCGAAAGGAGAACGCATCGAGATTCGCGGGTTTGGCAGTTTCATTGTCAAGCAACGCTCGGCACGTGAAGGCCGCAATCCGCGGACAGGGACCGTAGTGTCTGTTTCCGCTAAGAAAGTGCCGCTCTTCAAGGTCGGCAAAGAGTTGCGTTTGCGGGTCGATGATCAGCAAACCGACGAGAGCGGACTTGCGGCAAAGAAAGAAGCCGAGGGAGAGGGAAATACCAGCATGGGACGAGGGTCAAGTGGCTGAGGAGCAAGCCGGTAGAGAAGAAGGGGTGCAGGTTCTGTGGGCGCCCTGGCGCATGCACTACATTGAGGCGCCCAAATCAGACGGCTGCATCTTCTGTACAGCGACCGACGACTCTTCTCTTCGCCCTGCCCTCATTCTAGAGGTTACGCAGCATGCCCGCGTCATGCTGAATAAGTACCCCTACAACAATGGCCATCTCCTGATCGCACCACAGCGTCACACCGCTCAGCTCGCTGACCTTCCCGAAGACGAATTTCGTGACCTTATGGGACTCCTCCGTCGCGCCGTGGCAGTAGTTGAGGCTGCCTTGCGTCCCCAGGGCATCAATATCGGGATGAACCTGGGAACATGTGCCGGCGCTGGAGTGGCAGACCATTTACACTGGCATGTGGTACCGCGCTGGCATGGCGATACCAACTTTATGCCTGTTGTGGGTGCTGTGCGTGTCATGTCCCAGCATCTGCTTGACAGTTACGACCGTCTCCGTCCCTATTTCACTTCCTCGTCGGCGGGAGGTGATAGGCATCATTCTCATCAGAGGTAAGTATCCCCGTGCAACATATCAAAATAGATGAGACCTTCCGTCAGAACGTCCACACTGTAGGAGATCTGAAGAAGGCTGGCTACCGCATCCTTCCGGTTCGTGAAGAAATGCGCGCGAACCTGCTGCGGATGCTGGCTACCGGCGAACGTATCCTCCCGGGGATTATCGGTTACGATGATACAGTGATCCCAGAGACCGAAAACGCGATTCTCGCTGGACATCACATGGTGTTTCTCGGAGAACGCGGTCAGGCAAAGTCGCGGATCATTCGTGGGTTGGTTTCCCTGCTTGACGAGTACGTCCCCATCATTCGCGAGGCGGAGATCCCCGAGAACCCGTTCGTCCCGATCACCCCCCTGGGGCGGCGCCTCGCCGCCGAGCGAGGGGATGAGCTCGAAATCCGCTGGCTCGCCCGGGATGATCGCTACGCCGAGAAGCTGGCGACCCCGGACGTTGCGGTGGCTGATCTGATTGGCGAGGTCGATCCTATTAAAGTCGCCGAGGGACGCTATCTGGCTGACGAAGAGACTATCCACTACGGTCTCATCCCCCGCACCAACCGCGGCATCTTTGCCATCAATGAACTGCCTGATTTAACCGAAAAGGTTCAGGTCGGTTTGTTCAATCTGATGGAAGAAAGAGACGTGCAAATTAAAGGCTTCAAGATTCGGCTCCCGCTCGACATCGTCCTCGTCGCTAGCGCAAACCCTGAAGACTACACGAGCCGCGGGCGGATCATCACGCCGCTCAAGGATCGCTTCGACGTACAGATCCGCACCCATTATCCACGCTCGCTCGACCATGAAATTACGATCATGGAGCAAGAAGCCACTCAGTTTCCGCGCGGTGAACTCACGTTGCATGTCCCGCAATTTATGAAGGAGATCATCGCCCAATTAACCATGGAGGCACGCACCTCCAATGAGATTAACCAGACCTCCGGCGTCAGCGTACGGGTCACGATCAACAACCTGGAAAGTATGCTGAGCAATGCCGAGAAGCGCGCTGTGCGATTGGGAGAAAAAGAAATCGTGCCGCGCATCAGTGACTTACATGCCCTGTCAGCCTCGACCTCCGGCAAGATCGAGCTCGAATACATGGGAGAAGAAAAGCGGGAAGAGGATATTATCGAGCGCCTTACCAACCGGGCAGTCCTCAAAGTGTTTGATCGGTATGTGAAGTTTGATACCCTCAAACCAATCATCGCCTACTTTACCAACGGATGGGGAATGAAAGTGTCCGACACCATGTCCTCCAGTGAATATTTAGAGGACGTGCACAATATTCCTGGTCTCAGCGATGCACTCAAGGCCTTAGGCGTCGACGACAGGCCAGCGTTGATCGCCTCGACAACCGAATTTCTTCTCGAAGGGCTGCATCTGCATCAGAAGCTCAATAAAGAACGCGAAGGGGGACGGTACACCTACCGGGCGTAACCCATGATCACGATCCGATACTCCAAATGGGACGGCAGCCAGCGGGTGCGGCTGTCAGCCGACCAGATGTTTGAAAAACTCGCCGAGCATCTGTCGCAGACCGACGACTTACAGCAGGCAATGGACTGGCTGATGCGCCAAGGAGTGGAAGGGGAGAAAGAAAAACTGAAGGGGCTCGACGACCTGGTGCGCGAATTGCGTGAAGAAATGCGTAAACGCTACCGTGAGTCCAACCTGCGCGAGTCGCTCAGTGACATGCAACAGCGGCTCGCGGAGATCCTCAATCAGGAACGACAAACTCTCGCGGACCGTCGTCCACAGAAACCGCAGCTGGCCGAAAAGGAAAACTTCCTCAAGCATCTGCCCCAGCGGCTCAGTGACCAGATGGAGAAACTCTCGCGTTACGAGTTTGAAGATGCCGAGGCCCAGCAAGCGTTCGATGAGTTGATGCAGGAGTTCAACAACATCCGCTCAGTCGAAGACTTCCAGCGTCGCTACAAAGATTTGTTCAACGGGCCGCAACCGCTGAACTATCAACAGACTCTCGAACTCATGAACGAAATGCAGCAACTCCAACAAATGGAGCAAAACTTGCTCTCTGGGCGCATGGACAACATCGATCCCGAGGAACTGCGCCAACTCATGGGCCAGGGGGCCTGGCAGGATTTTGAAAACCTGCAACAGATGCGGGCGATGTTAGAGGACGCCGGTTTTCTTATCTACAAGGAAGGCCGTGTCGCCCTCTCTCCTAAAGGCGTGCGCCGCCTCGGCCAGTTGGCCCTCCAAGATATCTATGCCAATCTCTTACGCGACCGGACTGGCGCGCACTCCGCCGACCACCGTGGCATTGCCGAGATCAAGCTCGACGAAACCCGACCTTACATGTTTGGCGACCCCATGCATCTCGATCTGGTCGGCACACTCAAGAAATCGCTGCTCCGTGGCGGCGGTATTCCCATCAAAATAGGGCCGGAAGATTTCACCATCTTCGATACTGACCACACGACTACCAGCTCGACTGTCCTGCTGCTCGACATGAGCTGGTCGATGAGCTGGGAAGGGCGTTTCGCCGCGGCCAAGAAAGTAGCGCTGGCGCTGGAGAGCCTGATTCATACGCGCTACCCACGCGATTATTTTTCGGTCGTCGGCTTCTTCACGCGTGCGGTGGAACTCAAGATTAAGGACTTGCCCGAAGCGAGTTGGAACATGGGCGACCCGTTTACCAACCTGCAAGACGGCATACGCCTAGCCAGTGACCTGCTGCACCGGCACCCCAGTCATAACCAGAACATTATCGTTGTCACTGATGGTCAGCCGACAGCGTATTTTTCCCGTGGCCGGTTGTACTGTGAATGGCCGTTGTCGTTTGGCGGCATCAGCATGCGCGCGGCCCAAGAGACGCTCCGTGAGGTCGAGCGTGCGACGCAGAAGCACATCACCATCAATACCTTCATGCTCGACGACAGTCCGAGCCTGCGCGCATTCGTCGATAAGATGACGCAGCTCAACCGCGGCCGAGCCTTCTACACTCGCCCCGATCACCTCGGCGAGTACTTGCTGGTCGATTACGTTGCGCGGAAAAAGAAGAAGATATAACAAAATGAGTTCCCTCTGCCCTTGATCCCCTCGTTTGAAGCCCACTTTTGCTCCTTTCTCTCTCCGATCTTCCGCAAAACCTTTAGTCTCGTTTTTACTAAAAGCGAGACACTGAACTCCCCTTTGAAAAAAACTTGACAATCCGGAGGGGGGGTATGAGCTGTAGGTGTTTCACGGAGAACTCAGACAGAATCCTAAGGGGATAGGTAATCACTATTTGTTTGTTCAGGTTGCAGTACGAACACAAATCGGGAGAGAAAGGAGGAAAACGCCATGAGGCAAGTTGTGAGCTGTCTCTTGGCTTTGCTGTTGTATTCCCCTCTGGCCGTCGCCCAGGAATCGTCGGACGAATATGCGCCCGATGAACCGGAGGCGCCGATGATCGATTTACCACCAGAGCAACTACCGCCGCCGGACATGCTGTGGGATGCGGAGAAGCTTGGGGGACGATTTCGTTCGTATAGCTCTACACCAGGCGAGGTGCCCCC
>CAZAYE010000221.1:0-6102 GCA_964489255.1 uncultured Enterobacteriaceae bacterium | reverse complement strand
TGACCACCGGTGCGGGACGCCAGCTCGCGGCCCAGCATTCGCACAGTTTAGAAGGTTGGTACGCGCACATTCCCGGCATCAAAGTGTTGACCCCAGCTACCTTGGCAGATGCCCGGGGAATGCTGTGGACCGCCCTCCAAGACCCTGACCCCGTGCTGATCTTCGAGCACGGGGGGTTGTACAACCTGGAGGGCGAACTGGCAGCCGACGCGGGGGCAGTGGAGATCGACACGGCTGCGGTGCGACGACCCGGCACGGATGTGAGCCTGATCTCGTATGGCGGGACACTGGGGAAGACGCTGCAAGCGGCCGAGGAGCTAGCCGAGATGGGTATCAATGCTGAGGTTGTTGATCTGCGTACCCTGCGCCCGCTCGATACTGCGACGATTCTGGCTTCGGTTACCCGGACCCACCGAGCAGTGATCATTGATGAAGGCTGGCGCAGCGGGAGTATCTCGGCCGAGATCAGTGCACGCATGATGGAAGGCGCATTCTACGAACTCGACGTGCCGGTGGCACGGGTGTGCAGCGCTGAGGTGCCGATGCCGTATGCAAAGCACTTGGAAGAGGCGGCACTCCCACAGGTGCGTACCATTGTCGAGGCCGTGCGCCAAATGGTGGGAAGCCGTGGCTGAATTCCGCATGCCTTCGCTCGGTGCCGATATGGAAGCCGGCACCTTGATCCAGTGGCTGGTTAAGCCAGGCGATACAGTGAAGCGTGGAGACATTATCGCCGTGGTGGACACGGAAAAAGCCGCAATCGAGATCGAAGTGTTCGAAGCAGGAGTCATTCAGACTATCCTTACACATGAAGGTGAGAAGGTGCCGGTGGGCACGGTCCTGGCGCTCATCCGCACTGACGGTGAGGTCGTGCCGCCCAAGCCACCCCTTGAGGCCAAACGGGAGGAGGTTGGGCCACCCCTACAAGTCGCGCCCACACCTATGCCACCTCCGCCGCCAACTCCTCCTCCCGCGAAACCCGCACCACCTCGGGTGCCACAGGTGCCATCTGGCCGTTTGCGTATTTCTCCCCTGGCGATGCGAACAGCCATAGAGCTGGGGGTGGATCTCACCATGGTGAAAGGAACAGGTCCAGACGGAGCTATCACCAAAGCCGATGTCGAGAGGACTGCCGCTGCCAAGGCTGCTCCAGCAGTCGCACCAACCGTGGTACTGGCTCCAGTCGCTCCATCAGTTGAAGAGGCCAAGGTGGTCCCGCCGGCCAAGCCAGCTGTAACCCCGGCGGACCGTCACGCAGCTATGCGCAGAGCAATCGCTGCCGCCATGGCCCGCTCCAAGCGCGAGATCCCCCATTACTACCTTGGCACTCGTATCGACCTGAGCCGAACAATAGCCTGGCTCCAAGCAGAAAACCTCAAACGGCCAGTGACTGAGCGGTTGCTCTATTCGGTACTCCTGCTTAAGGCGGTGGCGCTCGCTGTTCATGAGATACCCGAGATGAATGGCTTCTGGGGAGATGGCGCGTTTAAACCCAGCCAGGCAGTCCACGTTGGTGTGGCAATCTCTCTCCGCCAGGGGGGACTCATCGCCCCGGCGATCCACGATCTCGACAAGAAAAGCCTCGACGAGATCATGGTGAATCTGCGCGACCTCGTGAAGCGCGTGCGTGCCGGGGTGCTGCGCAGCTCTGAGATCACTGATGCTACAATCACCGTGACCAGCCTGGGTGAACAGGGCGTCGAAACGGTCTTTGGCATCATCTACCCGCCGCAAGTGGCCCTTGTCGGTTTCGGTAAAATTACCGAGCGCCCCTGGGCAGCCAACGGCATGGTCGGTGCCAAGCCTGTGATCATGGCGACGTTGGCGGCCGATCACCGCGCCAGTGACGGCCATCGGGGTGGCCTCTTCCTCGCCGCGATTGACCGCTTGTTGCAGGAGCCCCAGAAGTTATGACGGACGATGAGATTAAAGCAACTGTGCTGCGTGCCATTGGGGACATTGCACCCGAAGCTGAGTTGGATCGCATCGATCCCGCGGTCGATTTACGGGAACAACTGGATCTCGATTCCATGGATCTTCTGAACATCATGATCGGCATCCATGAGGCGACCGGAGTCGATATCCCCGAAGCAGATTATCCACAGATGGCCAGCCTCAACGGCTGCGTTACCTATTTACGCTCCCGTATTAAAGAGGCGTAGGCGTAGAGGCGACGGTGCAAGGAATACGACAGAGATAAGACAGACTATTGCTTTATGCCCGTGCATAACGCTGACATCGCCGCAATCTTTGACGAGATTGCCGACCTGCTGGAAATCGAGGGGGATAATCCGTTTCGCATCCGTGCCTACCGCAATGCTGCGCGGACCTTACGCGATCTCGGTCGCGAGGTCGCCAGCATGCTAGAGCACGGCGAAGATTTGACTGAACTGCCTGGGATTGGCGCGGATCTGGCGGCGAAGATTCAGGAAATCATCGAAACCGGTACCACTCCTCTGCTCGGCAAATTGCGCAAAAAGGTCCTACCCGCTCTCACCGAGCTGCTGCATATTCCTGGTCTCGGCCCTAAGCGGGTCAAGGCACTCTATCACGAACTGGATATCCAGACTCTTGAACAGTTGCATCGCGCTGCCCTGGATGGCCGCATCCGCACCTTGTCTGGCTTTGGAGAGAAAACTGAACAGTATATTTTGCAGGCGATCAAGGCGCAGGCAGATATGGTAGAACGTTTCAAATTGGCTGTTGCCGCGCAGTACGCTGATGCGTTGGTGGCCTACCTTAAACAGGTCCCGGGAGCGAAACAAGTCGTCGTAGCGGGCAGCTACCGGCGCGCCAAGGAAACGGTTGGTGATCTCGACATTCTCGTCACGGCCCGCCCTGACAGCCCGGTGATTGATCGCTTTATTGCCTACGGTGAGGTGGCGGAGGTGAGCGCCAAAGGCAGTACCCGCGCCTCCGTGCGCCTTGCCTCCAAGCTGCAGGTTGATCTGCGCGTGGTGCCTGAGGAGAGCTACGGAGCCGCTTTGCATTATTTCACCGGGAGTAAAGCGCACAACATTGCCATCCGCGAACTGGGTCAGCAACGCGGTCTCAAGATCAACGAATATGGGGTCTTCAAGGATGGCCGACGCATTGCCGGCGAGACAGAAGAGTCTGTTTTTAAAGTCGTGGCTTTGCCCTTCATCGGCTGCTTTCTGGAACTCAACGCCCATCCAGAGCGTATGGATCTGCTCGACACCTATTGTCAGCTCGCCAAAGAGGAAGGTGTTTTGGTCAGCATCAACTCTGATGCGCACAGTGTGGTAGACTTCAATAACCTGCGCTTTGGCGTGGGCCAAGCACGTCGTGGCTGGCTGGAGAAGGACGACGTGTTGAACACCCGGCCCTTGCACGCTCTGCGACTGCTGCTCAAACGCGCGCTGTGAGCGGAGCTCATGACCGCGACGTCATCTTGCGACGAGCGGCAACGGAAAGTGAATTACCTGGATGGCTACATCGCCGGCCGCCAGCAAGTGATTGCCTTCTACTCCCAGCTCCACCAGGTCTATGCCGAGGCAGATGAGGTCCGCGACATCATCGCAGGGCTTAAGCTTGAGAGTGTTCACGATCCGCGGGCCATGCTGGTCTGGGGTCGGGTCTTTGCCCAGATGGATTCTGCACAAAAACATGCCACGGAAGAACGGATTAGACTGCTGGCGTTGTCTTTCCCCTTCGGAGAAAAGAGGAATTTTTCTTCAAGCCGTTCCACGGGTTCGGAGGTTGCTCTGCCGGGATTAAACGAAGGAGCTTTCTCCAACTCTTGAAACAGCTCTCAGCCCTAGCGGATTTGCTGCCAGAATTGCACAAGCAGAGGAAGCTCGGCGAATCCTTTACCCAGTTTACTCTGCTGCTTCTTGGATTGGCCTTACTCTGGGCGGCCCAGTCTTTCGCTATGGATTGAGCTGTCAGGGAGGGACGCCATGCGATTTCATCGTCGCGAGTATGTAGTACGAGGTATCAATGCCCAGATCATGGTGAGACGGTCTGCCAGCACCGGGCCGATCCCAGGAACCGACGCGAGCAGTGACACCGGGTCAGCCTCACCCCGCAGTCGGTCGAGTATGGGTAACTTGCCGGTGAGCACTAGCTCTCGGATCGAGCGGGCCAAGCTCTCACCAATGCCCGGTAAGCGACGGAGACCTTCCGCCCCTTCTCGTTGCAGAATCTCCGTCACTGGCCGACCCAGCCGGTGCAGCATCTCTGCAGCGTGACGGTAGGCCTGAACCCGGTAAGGGTTGGCCCCCTGTTCATTGAGCAGCCACGCCACCTCTTCGAGGCGGCGGGCGATTTCAGTGCTCTGCATCTACAGGTAAGACATCAACCATTCTAACGGCATAGGGGATTCTTCCTCCCCGGCCGGCTCAGGCTGGCGGAACAAAGCCCCGGAGACGCCCTGGCCGATATCGGCCATCTCTTGCCCCAGCAGAATGAGCAGATCATCCAATGTTGCCATTCCTATGACCTTGTCTCCCCCGTCCACGATCGGGACGCGCCGCACATGGTGGGAATGCATGAGCGTAGTCAGGTCATGCAGGGTCTTGCTCACGACGATGCGGGTCGGGTTGGCGGTCATGATGTCCCGCACCTTAGTCTGCTGCGGGTCTTTCTTTTCGCCCGTGACCTTCAGTGTAATATCGCGGTCAGTGAGAATCCCGCGGAGCTTGTCCCCCTCCACAGCCACCAGGCAACCGACATTCTTTTCCCGCATGAGTTGGCAGGCTTCGGTAATATTCTGTTCCAACGCGATGGTCACAACCGGGCGTTCACAAAACTTCTGTAGTGACATGGGATACCTCCTTCACAAAAAGACTGAATTTGCTGCCTTGCTTCGCAATTCTCTTGCCGAACGTTTCTGGAAGAAACTCAGTGATTTCCGTAAGAGGATTTTGCAAAAGTGGGGACAAATCGCCGCGAGCACTCGCAGAACTGAGAATATCCAAGCAGCCTTCATTAAGGTTTTGGTAGGCATGCTGCTTGCTGACTGGCTCTTAACGAAACAAGGAAGGCTGGGATTCAGAGACTGCTCACATGCAGGAAAAGCCAACGGTCATCAAATTCTTCGCTCCCGTGATCGAGGAAACGGTGAATGCACTCATGACCACCATTGACGATAAGATGCGGCAAGGGGCGCGGGAGTTCAGTCTCCTCATCTCTTCGCCCGGCGGGAATGCCTTTCATGGGCTGAGTGCGTATAACTACCTGAAGGGATTACCCGTCAGGTTTACCACTCACAACTTTGGTACCGTGGATTCTATCGCGATTGTCCTCTATTGTGTCGGCAGCCGGCGGTTGTCGGTGCCGCAAGCCCAGTTCCTCCTGCACGGCGTGAGCATCACCTTCGAGCGGGACGAGACGCTAGAAGAAAGTCAGCTCGAAGAGCGACTGAAGGAAATGAGGATAGACGCGGAGAATATTGCACGAGTGATTGCCGCCAACACTGGCAAAACCGCGCAAGAAGTTACCAATGCTATGTTTGCCCGCACGACGCTCAATCCAGAAGAGGCAAAAGCCTGGGGGTTAGTGCACGAAATCAAATCAGAGCTGTTCGAGATTGGCTCTGAAGTCATTTCTATTCAGTACCAATCAAAGCCGAGCGGTGATGAGGTGTAAGAACATACTGCTGGCACCATGGCCGCTCATTCCTCTTCGGGAGTGGGACTGATCGGTGGCACGTAGTCGATGCCCTCTTCTAAGCTCTCCACAAGGTCCTCAGCGCCCGAGGGTTCTACCCCTGGCAGGCGCTCCCCAGAGGGCGCTGTTTTAGTCCGCTCCTCTCGTTCTCACAGGAGTTCTTCCACCTGCACGTGATCGACGATCTCCTCCAGCCCCATCTCATCCGTGATGACCTGCCGCAGGATGCTATGTTCGGCCTCGCTGGGGAGCGCCCCTTCCAGGTGCGCCACCCCATGCCGGCAGACGATGCGCAGTTCGTCCATGTCCACCCGTCCATCTGCCTGCACTTGCTCGCGGATCGTATCCTCCAGTTCCCGGTCGGAGAGTAAACTAAGATCTGGAGGGACGGGACCAGGGTGATGGATAACTTCTTCGGCTGCTTGGGGAGAGGTTTGCTCTTGCTCGCGGGCGCAGTCCACGCAGAAGCGG
>CAZAYE010000220.1:0-6120 GCA_964489255.1 uncultured Enterobacteriaceae bacterium | reverse complement strand
TTTAATTTTTCATTCTTCATTAGATAAGCCCGCCGCCACTCATATTGAGAATCTGGCCAGTGACATAGCCAGCCTGGTCCGAGGCAAAGTAGGCACACGCTTCGGCGATTTCTTCCGGTTTGCCAATCCGGCCCACTGGGATCGCACGGGTGTAACTGGCGATTTCGTCTTCGGTCATGTTGACCAGGATCGGCGTATCGACCAAACCCGGAGCGATGACGTTAACGGTGATCCCAGAGGACGCAACTTCGCGCGCCAGGGCTTTGGCAAACCCGTGCGTGCCAGTCTTGGCTGCCGCGATATGGGTCATGTTCGGGTAGCCGGTGAGACCGGAGATCGCGGTCACACAGATGATCCGCCCCCATTTCTGGGCGATCATCGAATTGATGACTGCGCGGCAGCAGTTGAACGTCCCCTTGAAGTCGACGTTGAGCACCTCATCCCATTCTTCTTCGGTCATAGCCAGAAACGACTGGTGGTGAAAGACGCCAGCATTGCTGACCAAAATATCGAGGTGGCCAAATTCTTTGAGGGCTTTTTCGGCCATCGCGTTGACCTCAGCAAAACTGCCGACGTTTGCGCGAATGCCCAAAGCCCGGCGCCCGAGCGCCTCGGCCTCTCTGACAACTGAGGCAATCTTTTTTTCGTCCCGTCCGTTGATCACCACGTCCGCTCCTTCGCGAGCGAACAGCAAGGCCGTCGCCCGGCCGATACCAGAACTGGACCCTGTAATGAGTGCGGTTTTGCCGTCAAGACGCATAGTATCTCCTCATTTGTTCATTGGTTCATTTTTTCGGAGACAAGAACGGTCTGGCCCAAGCATAGCGGAAACCGTAAAAGAAGACAAAGAGAACTGGAGAAGCGGGCAAAAGGGGAACTTTTCGAGCCGCTGAAGGGATTGAAAACGTTAGGAGGGAAACGTGAGAGCGGATGAGAACTTCCTTTTTTACGTTTTATATCAATTCTCGATTCAACTGTGCCAATGCGTGTTCGTGCTTCGACAGGGCTCAGCACGAACGGTTTTTGCTCTATCGGTTTATCCTCCCCCGTTCGCTCTGAGCTTGTCGAAGGGTGAACGGCCCTCTGGAAATGGCCTCTTTCAAAAGCGAAACGGTATTATGCATATGTGGAACTTCATTATCTTTCTGGTGTTGACGGCGATGCTGTGGGCCCCTCCGAGTAATGCCGCGGTCGATCATCGCCTGTGGACTGCTCTGCTGGCGCGTTACGTGGATGACGACGGCCGAGTTGCTTATCACGACCTCCAAGTAAACGACCGTCCTGCTTTTGAGCAGTATTTAACCATGCTGGCACCGGCGCAGATTGCGGGTATGAGCGAGGCTGAAGAGAAAGCCTTCTGGATCAACGCCTATAACGCCCTGATCGTGAATGGTGTTCTCCAAGGATATACTGCTGAAAGTATTTTAGGCAGGAAACGTTTTTTTAGCTGGTACTCACTGCTAATAGCTGGCGAAGAACGGTCTCCGGACGATATTGAACATAAGATCTTGCGCAAAAAGTTTCACGACGCACGCATTCACTTTGCTCTTGTCTGCGCTTCCACCAGTTGTCCGCAGCTACGCCGTGAAGCCTACGTCGCCGAGCGATTAGACCAGCAACTGGACGACGCAACGCGAGCGTTTATCAATGATCCGACTCGTAACCGTATCGACTCGCAGCAGGTTGCTTTGTCGCAGATTTTTCAGTGGTTCACCGTAGACTTTGTGAGCTCTGCCGGGTCAGTCCCCGCGTTCGTACAGCGCTTTGTGGAGGATGACAAAAGAGCTATCTTGCAGGCCAAGAGCAGTAATCTGCAATATCTTGATTACGACTGGACCCTTAACGCCCAGACAGGGCAGCGGGTTTCATAACGAGATCGGTGATCAGCCAGCGGTATGAAGAGTTTTCTCACAGAGATCAGCACTGCTGATATTCAACGCGAAAAGAACCGGGCGCGCGAGTTGCGCCGCTCTGAATGGTGGCGGCGCAAGAGGGCGGCTGGCATCTGTTTCTATTGCCAACGCCGTTTTCCGCCCGCAGAACTGACGATGGACCATTTGGTGCCGTTAGTGCGTGGCGGTAAATCTACCAAGGGAAACCTCGTCCCTGCCTGCAAAGAGTGCAACACTAAGAAGAAATATGCTCTCCCGTGGGAATGGGAGACCGAGGGCTGATCCTATCTCGTGCTATTAGTCCATTTCTACCTCCAAAGTTTCTCCAACGAGGTATACCTGGTACGTCCGCACCGGTTTGCGCGCGGGACCCTTGACCGCTGCGCCGGTTTCCAGGTTGAAGCGCGAGCCGTGGGTGCGGCAGGTCACGACTAAACCTTGAACTGGTCCATCAGAAAGCCGCATGCGATGATGGGTGCAAACATTATCAATGGCGAAGAAGCGGTCGCCAATACGAAAAATCGCCAGGCGTTTACCACCGGCGATGACAGCCACGCCGCGACCTTCAGGGAAGTCAGCAGGGGTACCGATGGGGATGCGGGTAGGCATAGGGAAGTGAAGAGTGAAGAGTTAAGGGTGAGGAATCGAAAGCAAAGTGGTTTTCCTCTTCAACTCATCACTCGTTACTGATCACTCATCACTATTCATGCTGGCGGAAATCCATACAGCCGCACAGCGTTGTCGTGGACGATCTTGCGGGTATCTTCCTCAGGAATCGCGGCGAAGTTCTGCGCCACTTGTTTGCGCGAGAACGGCCACACCCCTTCGGTATGTGGGTAGTCCGAACCCCACATGAGATTATCGACACCCATGAGCTCGCGGGTCAGGATGCCAGCTCGGTCGTCTTCGAATGTGGCGTAGAACTGCCGGTGAAAATACGTACTCGGCGGCTCAGGTAAGCGCGGTTCCAGCCAGCCTTTGTGGTCGTGCCACCAGTGGTCCATGAAGCCCAAAGCGGCGCCGATCCAGCCGATGCCGCTTTCCACCAACGCCCACTTGAGTTTGGGGAAACGCATCGGCGCGCCACCCCAGATGAGACGTTGGAGGGTATCGTTCATTTCCAGCTTGACGATACCGATGTTGATGCCGCCAGCGCCTGGACCATGCGCCCGGCCAAACACCTCGCGCCCGCCGATATGCATGCTCGCCACCAGATTCATGTCTTGCATCGTCGCCCACAGGAGGTCCCAGTCAGACAAGTTGTACGGCCGATCATCAACCCACGCTGGCAACATGACACTGACCAGCCCGAGCTTGGCGCAGCGTTCGGTCTCAGCCGCAGCCCACTCGACCGGTCCGCGGCACGGAATCATGCCCACACCCTTGAGCCGATCGGGATATGGTTTGCAGAACTCGGCCAACCAGTCGTTGTAGGCGCGGCAGCAGGCGTATAGATATTCCGCGTCAGGGGCACGCACCAGAGTCAGACCGACGCCGGGATAGATCACCTCGCCCGCGACGCCATCCATATCTTGGTCTTTGATGCGCTCGTGTGGGTCCCAGCTTCCAGGCCGGTTATCCGCATAGCGGTAACCTTTCGGCTTGGGGATGTCGAGCCCTTGCGCCTTCAAATCGGCCATCGCTCCCTCGAACGCTAGAGGGCGCGGCCGGACCCCATCGACGATGATGTAGTCCCCGGTTTCGTCCAGGGCGGCGATGCGCGGAGCTTTATCACGCCACTTCTTTTCCACGCGGGTGAGCCACAGATCTGCCGGTTCGACAATATGAGAGTCCGCTGAAAGCAAACGGCCACTATAGGATTCGGTCATGAAGCCTCCTTCTCAGCCACCTCGCATTTCGCCCGCACCGAGGGCGATTTTGTTGCAGGTGCAGGTGCCGACTTGGTGCAGTTCGATCACGTTGCCAAAGGGGTCTTGGACAAACACCTGCTCCGAATTTGGTCCGACCAACCCTTTGATGCCCCAATGCCAGATGCCGCGCCGCTCTAACTCTGCGCGTGCCTCCTGAATGTTCTCCACCGCCAGGGCAACATGAGGAAGGGTGGGATCCTCTTTCTCACTGCGGGCCATCGGCGACTTCCCGGTTGCGCCCATGAGGTGGATCTGGGTTGTCTGCTCGCCTTGGCCGACATACATCCAGAAGCCAGGAATAGTGGGGATATTGGGCCGATGTGAATCGGTTTCCAGTCCCAGGACACCGGTGTAGAACTGACGGGCCTTCTCCACGTCCTCCGGGCTAGTCCCGATACGGATGCCGTGATGATGTAACTCAACAACTTTAATCGGCATAGTGAACCCTCCTTGTGTGTTAATCGGACGAACGCAAATCTGACGCCTGTCTCTATGACTTCTTCATGCTATAGCACAAGATTCCCACGCTGGAGAAGAGAGAGCCAGTCTGGGAGACGACTAGGGTGAACGCAATGGTTTTCCAGTTTCTGTTCAAGATTGTCCATTGGCGCGATCCGTGGTAGAGGCGGGGAGGATCGCTACTTTACTCACTACTCAAGGAGGTTCCTACAAAGGAGGGACGATGCTTGGGCCGATTCGCTACCGTATCGTGGGCATGATCTTCTTGTTGGCTCTCATTAATCACGTTGATCGGGCCAACATCTCGATCGCCGCGCCTGTGATGATCCGTGAACTCGGATGGAATGAGGCCCAGTTCGGCATCATCTTCTCAGCTTTTCTGTGGGGCTACACGGTTATCCAGTTGCCTGGAGGATACCTCGCCGATCGCTTCGGCGGACGCCTCATTCCGTGGTTGTGTCTCGGCTGGTCGGTGGCCACTTTTCTGACTCCACTAGGGACCCTCGCTTTCTCGCTCATGCTGGGGCTGCGTTTCTTGGTTGGTGGCTTTGAGGCGCCGATCGTGCCAGCCATGAGCAGTACCAATGCAGCCTGGGTGCCACGACACGAATTGGCGCGCGCACAGACGGTCATTCCCGCAGCCCTGAACGCCGGGATTATGCTTGGCTATCCGCTCGTGACCGCTGTGACAATTGCGTTAGGTTGGCAGTGGGTTTTTTATCTGTGTGGCGGGATCGGCATTGTTTGGGCATTTCTCTGGTTCTGGTATGGACGTAGCACTCCTGAGGAGCATCCTTCGGTTACTCCCGCTGAACTTGCCTACATTCAGACGGAACGGGTGCAAGCGACTTCCGAACGTGAAGGCTGGGGACCGATACTCCGTTCACCGCGAGTGTGGGCTTTGGTGATCTCGTATACCCTGTGGGTCTATAACATGTGGCTGATGGCTTCGTGGCTGCCGACTTATCTTGTGCGTGGGAGAGGATTCTCTGTTGGTGAGATGGGTATTCTCGGTGGTGTGGTGACTGGCGCCGCGCTCGCTGGCACTGTTGGAGGCGGATGGTTTTCTGATCTGCTGCTACGCCAGGGGTTCAGTAGCAATACCGCACGAAAGACGTTTCCTCTCATTAGCATGTTGCTTGCCGTGCCGTTTCTGGTTGCCGCTGTGAGTGTGGAGTCAGGTTGGGCCGGTGTTGTCCTGTTGATGTGTTCACGCCTGTGTAATGATGCCGCCCTCGCTGGTTACATGAGCCTGCCGACCGAGATGAGTCCTCGGCACCTCGGGGCCATCTGGGGTTGCATGAGCACGTTCGGGAGCTTGTCCGGTATAACGGCAGCGATGCTCACCGGATACCAAGTCACGGCCACTGGCAACTGGGCGTTGCCTTTTTACACCGCAGCTGGCGGCATTACGGTCGCCGCGCTCGTGTGGGCAGTTGGGGTGTCGGCTCAGCCGCTCTTTCTCGATCAGGCTGACGTAGTCCGTGCCGTTCGCCCTGAGCCGGTCGAAGGGTGAACGGACTCTTCCTCTACCGCCGCGTCGCCACCAAAATCCCACTAATCACAATCGCTCCACCAATGATGTGTGGGACGGTGAGTGGCTCGTGCAAAAAGAGATAGGCAATGGCAATAGCCATCACCGGCACGAGGTTGAGAAAGATCCCGGCGCGACTCGGGCCGATGACCGCGACTGCGTCATAGAACCAAAAGTGAGCGAAAGTGCCGAGGATAGTTTGATAGCCAATGGCGATCCAGGAGGCCAAGGTGGTGTCGGCGACCCGCCAGTTGCCCCATTCTAGGAGACCACTAGCCAAGAGGAGCCAACAGGCGCCGGCCATGTAGGTATACGTCGTCGCGGCCAGAGGAGAAATGCGCTGCATGAGGTGGCGGCCGTAGAT
>CAZAYE010000219.1:4058-6150 GCA_964489255.1 uncultured Enterobacteriaceae bacterium | reverse complement strand
AGGGACCTCTCATCCCCAAAGTCACCGCGCGTCGCCCGGATGAAGTAACCCCCTATTTCTGGACGGTGCGGAGCTTCTGCCGTGAAGGGTTGCTCCGTTATCTGTTTACCGAAGTCGCCGAGGACGCCTCCCTGCTTTCCACCCTGGTCTATCAAGTGGAGAGTCGCCTCAAGGATGCAGCAGATGAGGCGGAAAAGCGCGGACCTGGTCCCGGTGTCTTTCTGCGCACGGCGAAGAAGGGCAAAGATGACCCCGAAGAAGACAATGCGGCGGTAGCGGAACCGGAGATCCGCGACTTTCTCACTCTGGTGAAAGCTATCGAGGTGATTGCCTCCTCGACCAATCAGGCGAGCGGTACTGTCAATGCGTTTATGCGCCGTCTGTATGGGGCACAAGAGAAGGTTGCGTACTTGATTCGTGATCCCGGCGATGCCGATCCGGCCAAGCACACAATCAATTGGCGCAACAAACAAGTGACGGTCGTGAGCATTACTGACCTCTATGAAGTGGGGAAGAGCTTCGTGGTCGGATCTGTTTTACAGCAGATCCAAGAGGAGAAAGAAGCCACAGGGGCAACGGGGCCGCTGTGTTTCATCATTGTGGATGAACTGAACCGCTACGCCCCACGTGACGGTTGGTCGCCGATCCGTGAACGTTTGCTGGAAATCGCCGAACGGGGCCGGTCAAGCGGGACTATTCTGATTGGCGCCCAGCAGACCGCGTCGGAGGTCGAGCGACGGATTGTCGCCAACCCGGCGTTCCGCATCGTTGGTCGGTTGGATGCGGCTGAAGCCGAGCGCGCGGAGTACGGATTTCTCACTCCCACGCTGCGGGAACGCGCGAAGATCCTCACGTCCGGTCGCATGATTGTTTCGCAACCAGATATCCCTACTCCCGTCCCAGTCTGTTTCCCCAAACCAGCTTGGGCAACACGAGAGGATGAACAGGAACTCGCCCAGCCAAACCTGAAACTCGGGAAGATAAGGCGCAGTTCATGAAACTGTTTTTTGCCCAGGCCAGCGGCCTATGCCACCAGGAAGATAGGCGCCCTACAAGCTGTCCCAAAACTCTTTTTTCGACCGACGGCTGGATTCCCGCTTTCGCGGGAATGACGCCCCACGCTGCCATCCTCGTCATGCCCGCGCAGGCGGGCATCCAGGAGTGGGGGTTTGGGGTGACTTGTCAAATGGTGGCGCAGCCGGCCCGGCTGCGAGTTTAGTAGATATGAAATTTCTTCACACATCCGACTGGCATGTCGGGCGCACTATTCGCAATCGCTCCCGCATAGACGAACACCGTGCGGTCTTCGCCGAGATCATTGATATCACCAAACAGGAACGGGTCGATGCGGTTCTGGTCACCGGGGATATCTTTCACGAGCGCCGGCCGTCGCTCGAAGCTCAGGAACTGGTGGCGGAAACGTTGGCGGAACTGGCCCATCAGCGCATTCCCTCCGTGTTAATTCCGGGGAATCACGACGATCCTTCGTTGCTGCGGGCGCTGAAACCGCTGGGGACGCTGGTCCAAGCGCATATCGTTCCTGAGGTTGTCGACGATCTGTCTTCCCTGATCGTCCCAATCCCTGCCCGTATGGGGGGAGAAAAGGCGCTGATCGGTTGTCTGCCTTATCTCCACCCCCACCTGGTTCTCAGCACGGCTGAAAGTATGGGAATGACCGAAGAGGCCCGCCTCAGCACCTACCAGGGAAAAGTGCAGGACTTCTTTCGTGCCCTGGTGGACGGGATCCGCCGGAGAGACCAGGGAGCAGTGTCGATCATTCTTGCTCACCTGCACCTTCTCGAATGCGAGTTCGGTGGGGGCGAGTGGCGCTCCAGCGTGTTTCCTGTCGGCACCGGGTTTTTACCAGCCCATGTGCAGTACGTCGCGCTCGGACACTTGCATAAGCCACAAATCGTTGAGAAAGCAAAATCACAAACACGCTATGCCGGGTCGATCTTGCAGATGGACTTCGGCGAACGGGACCAGAAGAAAAGTGTGTGCCTCATAGAGGCACACCCAGGAAAGCCGGTTACGGTAAACGAAATTTCACTCAGCAAGGGCAAATGGCTCCTGCGACGAGCCGGGACAGCCG
>CAZAYE010000219.1:0-4048 GCA_964489255.1 uncultured Enterobacteriaceae bacterium | reverse complement strand
TCTCGCGCAAGCGCAAGACTTTACTGATGCGTGGGTGGAAGTCGTTTTGTCGCTTGATCAACCCAATATTGACATGGTTGATAAGATTCGCGTGCTGCCGGAAGTGATCTCACTGCGTTTTGCGGAGCCCCAAGAGGCAGCGACCACCAATAGCGATAGAGACCGGAGGACTCATGCCGACCGTCCGGCTGGAGAACTGTTCCGTGAGTATTATAAGAGCAAACGCAAAACTGACCCTGAGCCGCAATTGATGGCGCTCTTTGAACGCCTGTATCAAGAGGCAAGTACGGCAAACGATGAGGCTTGAGGCTGGAGACTGGAAAAAGAGAGAGGCTCTATAAGCCCGAGCTTTAAGAGTGTAGCCTGTATGGAGCGCAGTGGAATACAGGAGGCATGGGTAGGGAATCCCGGATTTCATCCGGGCTACCACTCATCCACCCTGCGGTTGCTTGTCGGGTTCCCTTTTCTTTCTTACCAGCCCCCAGCCTCTAACCCCTAGCCCCTGCTTGTCATGCGACCACAACGCCTAACGCTCAAGAACTTCATGCCCTTCCGTTCAACCGATGGGCAGGTGCACGAGATCGATTTTACTAACCTCGACCTCTTTGCCGTTACTGGTCCGATGGCCAGCGGCAAGTCTTCTTTGATCGACGCCATTGTCTGGTGCTTATACGGCCGCACAGCCCGTTACGGAGCTGACTCGAAGGGAGTTATCTCTGCCGGGGAGAGCATCTGTGAGGTATTCTTCGACTTCACCGTCGGCCCGCGCTGGTTCCGCGCCGTGCGACGCACGGGTAAGACCACCGAGTCCGGTCTCAGTGAACTGGAAGCTGACGAGTGGATTCAAGATGTGTCCGGCTCGGAGCGTTTGACCAGCCGCATTGAAGAGCTTCTCGGATTGGATTTTGACAGCTTTATCAAGACAGTCATTCTGCCGCAGGGAAAGTACGCCGAATTTCTCGGCAGTGAACCGAGCAAGCGACGAGAGTTACTAGAGAAAATTCTTGAATTGGGCGTATACAAACGGGTAGCCGATCGAGCGAAAGATCATGCTGCTTTAGCAGAAGATCGAGCCAAAGAAATCCGTAAAAGGCTGGCGCAACCCCAATACGCCGGAGTCACTTGGGCCCTCGTCGAGCAGCACCAAGGAGAACTGGAAGCGGTAACGCAGCAGATCGTGGCAACCGGTGCTCAAGAAGAAGTGTTGCACGGATTGGCGCAAAAAGCGGAAGCCGTGAATGTTGTCGCAGCGCGTCTGTCCGACTTGCGGAAAGAAGAACAGACGCGTGCAGAAGAACGCGAACACGCCTGGCAAAAACAGAAAGCTGCGGAAGGGCGGCTTCGTTCCCTCACTCAGGCGCTGTCCGACGTTGAGGCCGAGCGAGACGCACTTGGGTACGACGCACGCCGTCACGACACCCTGAAGCGCGCTGCCGAATATTTGCGTGAGCATCTTACCGCCACGCAAAAAATGAAAACCGGAGATCTGGCACTTGCTCAGATCCACAAAGAATTGAAAGAGCTTGGGCGGCAGATCTTCGAGCAGATACAGGCGGTGGAGCAGGCGCGGAGCGTGTACGAAGAACGCGCCGCTGCCCTCCAGGCAAACATCGCTGCGGGCGGCGATATCGCCACGCTGACAGAAAAGCTCGACGAAGCGAAACGCTGGAAAGAACTGCTGCGAGAACAAAAACAATTGGCCGAGCAACAACAAACGCTGACGCAACAGTTAGCTGAGATGCGGCAAACGCTGACGGCGTTGCTTGAACAGGAAGGAACGAAGGAGCAAGAACTCCAAGAACTTCAACAGCAGCGCGACCGCGCTCGTGAGGGAGAACAAGAGAAGCGACAGCAGGAAATTGAAGCCGGCCATCTTGGGAAAGACTTGCAAGAGGCGGTGCGAGAAGAGAGGCGCGTTACGCAAGACGCCGACCAAGCGCGCACTACCCTACTCGCAGCAGCCCAGGAGCTACGGCGGCAACGGGAAACCGTTGCGCACGCTGAGCAACACGAACAAGCGGCTGTGTTCGCGTTTGAAGAGAACCGCAAAAAAAACGAGATTGCCCATCTGCGAGCAACGCTCCATACGGACGAGCCGTGTCCTGTGTGCCTTGCGCCGGTCCGTGAAATTCCACCAGCTTCCCCCGCGATGCAGGCCGACCAGGCCGCGTTTCAACACGCCCTTGAGCAAGCGAGGGCGGCACTGACCCTAGCGCGCCAGGCGTTGCAAAAGGCCGAGGCCGAGACCGCCACAGCCCGCGCGAAGAAGGAAAGTGTAGAGCAAGAACTGGCGGCTCGTGAGCAGAAACGGAGGGAAGCGCAAGAACACTTTGTGGCTCGATTCCCTGGATTCTCCTCTCTGAAGGAGGCGCTCAGTGCTTTGCAGGCCCAACGGCAAGATCTTGTAGTGCTGCTGAAGGGGCTGGAGACCAAAACGCAGACTGTGGGAAAAGACAAACAAGAGCTGTCTCGGCAACGAGAGAAAATGCAGCAAGCCGAAGCGACCGTAGCGGAAACGCTACGGAATGTTGCAATGAGGTTGGAAATTGGAGCTGAACGGATTACGGCTTTGGAGTCGGCTTTGGTTCCGTATCGTCAACCCGAGAAGGACCCGGAGACTGAGCTGACCGCACGTCGTCAACAGCTTGCGCAGGCGGAACAAGAAGTCAGGGCGTTGGAGGCATCCACACGTCAGGCGCAAGAGGCGCTGAACATGCTCAATCAGCGGAAGATCCAAACTGAAGGAGCGCGTGATGTATTGCAGTCCGAGCACAACGCTGCAACCGCACAAGCAGAGCGGGCGACGCGGGCCGTGCGCGAGAATCTTGAGCTAGGAAGTGACGCTCCACTGCCCGTGCTCTCCGCTGTTGAAGGTGAGCTGTCAGACTTGGCTCGAAAACAAGAGCGCTACGCTGCCTGGGTGCAGCGTAAAGAGTCGCTTCGGAAGGACCAGGCTGAAGCTGAGCAAGAGAGCGCTGCCCTGCGAGCTGATCTGCAAGCGCGCGAGGACTTTTTGCAACGCACGTGTCAAGCGATTGGACAAGCGGAGGAAGAACTTGCGCAAGCGCGTACCGCGTTGTGGGGTGCGATTCAGGAAAGCGAGATTCCAGGTCTCACCCCGGACGGCGATGACGTAAAGGCGCGGTTAGCAGCTATCCAAGAACATGGTATTGCTTTGCGGGAAAGGCGGAGTCGGTTGGAAGCGGAACTCGCTGATTTTGAGCGTCGCTGCGTGGAAAAGGAACAGGAAGAACAGAAGCTGCGTGAGTCGGAAACCGAAAGCCGCCTTGCCGCGGATTTACGGAAGCTCCTTGGCGCCGAGTTTACCGACTATCTTTCCGAAGGTGCGATTAAAGCGCTGATGCATGATGCAAGTTTGCATCTGCAGAAGCTCACCCATGGTCGCTACTCATTCAAGATTGATTACAAACGGAGATCCATCGAACTGCTCATTGTTGACCATGAGGACCAGCAAAAGACTCGCCCCACCCATTCCCTCTCCGGCGGAGAAACGTTCCTCGCCTCGCTCGCAATTGCCCTGGCGCTGTCGCAAAGCTTCCGCGAACTTGTGACCGGCAAGGCGGCGAAGACTTCTACTGAATGCCTGATTCTCGATGAAGGCTTCGGCACGCTGGACCGTGAGGGGTTGCAACTGGTGACCGAGACGCTGCAGGAACTGCGAGGAGCAGAAGGACGCATGGTTGGCATCATTACCCATGTCGAAGAAGTTGCCGCCGCGATGCCGATGCGCATCGAAGTGCGCAAAGGCAGCCGCACGAGCACGATTATGGTGTCGGGATAACATCCTATGGTTGTTCCTGTCCAGGCAGAGGTCGTTGGGCAACGCTGCGCTTTTGCCCACCAGCAAAAACCGCTGGGCTGAGCAGGCTCAGCCCAGCCGACCATCTCTCTCCCTCACCCTTGTTCGCCCATGGCAAACACGCTAAAACCAAATCAATACAGTGAGTTTCCTCCTAGAAGAGAGTAAACATGCGTATCACAGCTGTCTCTTATACACATCTCCGAGCCCACGAGACTAGGCATGATC
>CAZAYE010000218.1:0-6165 GCA_964489255.1 uncultured Enterobacteriaceae bacterium | reverse complement strand
GATCAAGGAGCACCATGCAGTCCCGGTATTGGCAATACAGGCAGTGATGCTCGGAGGGTTGTTGTTCGAGAACGAGCACAATACCGGGGTTAACAACATGCTGGCCGGTCTGCTTACCCGCGGCAGCGAACGTTTTTCCCGTCTGGAGCTGGCCGAAGCCGTAGAATCTCTTGCCGGCAGCCTCCGAGGCTTCTCTGGGCGCAATAGCCTCGGTCTCTCTGGCTCGTTTCTGACCACCCCACGCATCGAGAACGCATTGGCTCTGTTTCTTGACACTTTACTGTATCCGGCGTTTCCAGCAGAAGAGGTAGAGAAGCGGCGCCGCGAGGTGCTCCTCGCGCTCAAGAACCGTGAGGACGACCTCGCCCAAATCGCCTTTGACCTATTCTATGAGACGTTATTTACCACTCATCCTTACCGGTTCCCCGTCCTGGGTGGTGAAGAAACCGTCCGTGCACTGCAGCGGGAACAACTCATCGAATACTACCGCATGCTCATCAACCCCAAACGATTGGTGATTAGCGTCGTCGGTGATGTGGACACGAGCCATATCACTGCCCACTTGCGTGATGCGCTGGAGCCTCTCTCTCCTGCGATTATCACGCCAACCCTCCCCCCGCCGGATCCGCGCCCGACCACGGTTCGCCAACGTCACAAAGCCATGGACAAACAGCAAGCCCATATCGTCTTGGGGTTCCAGGGTGTCACGCTCGCCAGTCCGGATCGTTACCCGCTGAAAGTGCTGGAAGCGATCCTCTCTCGCCAGGGTGGCCGCCTATTCTACGAACTGCGCGAGCAACGCGCCTTGGCGTACTCGGTCACTGCGTTCGGGGTTGAGGGACTTGCCCCAGGAGTGGTGGGGATTTACCTAGGCACTGACCCGAGTAAAGTCGAAGAAGCCACCGCTGCCGCTCAAGCAGAGCTCGCTCGGCTGCGAGAGGAACTCGTCAGCGCAGCCGAGTTGGAGCAGGCGCAAAAATACCTCACTGGCAGCTTCGAGATCTCGCTCCAATCCAACTCCGCCCAGAGCGAGGAGATGGGATTCAACGAACTCTACGGCTTGGGTTATGAGCACGGCGCTCGCTACTTGGCTGCGCTGAATACCGTTACCAGGGAAGAGGTGCGCCGCGTCGCGCGAACGTATTTTGATGACAACGCCTATACGCTCGTGGTAGTAGGACGATGAAAAAACAGTCTAGAGTTCAGAGTCTAGCGTCTAGCGTCCAAAACCTGGAATCGGCGGAGTTGGTCTCTGACTCTGGACTCCGGACTCTAAACTCTAGGCTTTCTCAGCGTTGGCTCTGTCTCGCGGTCACTGTCCCGAACGAAGCAGCAGAAGCAGTGGCAAACTTTCTCGTCGAACTTGGCTCTACTGGTGTAGTCGAAGGAGTACAGGATCTGACGCAACCACCAACCTCCACGACTGAGGTACAAGGTTTCTTCCCAATCGATGCTTCAGGGCCGAACCTCCGTAAGACACTCGCACGCTACCTGACTGAGCTCTCAGTGATGTTCCCCAATCTGAACCATGCTGTTCCGCATCTTACAGAAGTAAGCAGCGATGCTTGGCAAGACCGCTGGCGTGCACACTTTCCTCCAATTGAGGTCGGCAAACGTTTTCTCGTGCTTCCCCCTTGGCAACCGATTCCTGCAAACACCGCCCGGATTGTCATTGTCATCGATCCTAGTATGGCCTTCGGCACCGGCCACCACGCCACGACCCAGGGGTGCCTCGAAGCGATCGAGCAACTCCACGATAGACACGGGACACCAGACCGGGCGCTCGATCTTGGCACTGGTTCTGGCATTTTGGCTATCGCCTTAGCCAAGCTTGGCGCCCGGACCGTGTGGGCAACAGATATTGACCCGGTAGCTCTAGCAGAAGCGCGCAAAAATGCTCCGGTGAATCGGGTCGCCCCCTTCCTGTACTTGAGTGACTCGCCACTTGAGCAACTGCCAGTTCCGTTTCCCCTCATTGTTGCGAATCTGTTCTCAACAGCGCTTATTGCTCTTGCCCAGACGATGACTACGGCCGTCGATCGTCAGGGGTATGCCATCCTTTCTGGTATCCAACAGAACCAGGAAGCCAGTGTTCTTGCAGCGTATTCCCCTCCTCTCTGGCTTCTCTCCGATCGGCTGGCTCGGGACGGGTGGGTAACGCTGGTGTTACAGCGCAGGGGTTCCTGTCATTCTGAACGGATAAGTTCAGGATAAACTTCGCGGAGTGAAGAATTTTTCGATTGCCTTATCATAGTGGGAGCATCCTCGCTTCGCTCGGTATGACAATGTTTCCGCGGTTTTTCCTTTCTACCGCCCGGATCCACGGATCGCACGCCCTTCTCACTGGCCAGGAATTCCACCATCTCCGCCATGTCTTACGGCTCAACGTCGGCGACCATCTCGCGCTGTGTGATGAGCACGGGAGAGAATACCAGGGAAGCATCATCCGTCTCTCTCCTACCAGCGCGGAGGTGCATATCACAGCATCTACGTTTTCTCGCTCTTGGCCTTTCTCTCTCACGCTCGCGCAAGGGGTGCTCAAAGGTCAGAAGATGGACTTAGTGATCGAAAAGGCGACGGAAATCGGCGTAGAGCGCATCGTGCCGTTTTTTTCCACCTTTACCGTCGCACAATTGCCAGAGGAACGACGCCCTGAACGGCTGGCGCGCTGGCAGCGCGTCGCCCAGAGCGCAGCTAAGCAATCAGGCAGCCCCGTGCCGCTCATTACTCCACCACACTCCTTTACCGACCTCCTGGCTACGGTTCCTCGTGGAGCTGGCAAAGTCCTCCTGTACGAAAAAGAATACACTCGGACCCTCAAAACCCTCGTTCAAGACCACCCCGTGTTTTCCTCACTCTGGGTCATGGTTGGACCTGAAGGAGGCTTCGCTCTCACAGAAGTCGAACAGGCTCGGGCCGCAGGCTTCCAGGTCGTTGGTCTCGGCACACGTATCCTGCGGGCCGAGACCGCTGGTATGGTCGCGGTTGCTCTTTGTCGTTTCCTATGGGGAGCAGGAGAAATTCCCCCCTTGCCTTCGCGATGATGAATGCCATAGCATGCCGCCCCGATGGATCACCGCACAGATACAGAAGAGTCGGAACTCGGGACTGGTCAACCTCAAGAAGGTGGGACTGAAGGGTCTGCATCTCCCATGACAACCGCAGCGCCGGCCAGCGAGCCGTTCGCCGCACAAGAGCAAACAGCTGGATATTACCGCGCCGGATTCTGGCTGCGCTTCGTGGCTTTTACCATTGATCTGACCGTCCTTGGAGTGTTTTCCCTTCTTTTGTTGATCGCGGCCTTTCTCCTTTCCCGTACGGGCGCAGACCTCAGTGGTCTCGACTCCGCATCGCTGAATTCTGTCTCTCTACTCTCGCTCTGTGAGGCCGCCGAACTCATCGCCATGGCTGCGTACTTCACGATTCTGCATGGCGAGACAGGACAAACGATCGGCAAGAGCCTTCTAGGTTTACGGGTATGCACACTTGACGGTCAACCGCTTCGCTACGGCCACGCCCTGCTGCGCTTTCTCGCCTATGGCTTCTCCTTTTTCTCTCTAGGGCTTGGTTTTCTGTGGGTAGCGCTCAATCCTGGGAAACGTGGCTGGCATGACCTGCTGACCGGGACGATGGTCATTGTGGACAACCATAGCGAACGGTAAGTGAGGAACCCTATGCGCTTCGCCTTTATCATGGATCCCATCCAGAACGTGCTGATCGACAAAGACACCACCTTTGTTTTCATGCTCGAGAGCCAGGCTCGTGGGCATGAGGTGTACTATGTGGAGATGGCAGATCTGTTTATCGAGCGGGCCAGAGCTATGGGGCGAGCGCGGCGGATTGAGTTGCGGCGCGAATATCGCAACCACTTCACCTTCCATGAAGAACTGGTTGGACTGCTCAGCACCTTCGACGTCATTTTCATGCGCAAGGATCCACCCTTTGATATTCCCTATCTACACGCCACCCAGCTTCTTGACCTGGCACAACAAGAAGGAGCATTCGTCATAAACAGTCCCGCAGGTCTACGGGCGGCGAACGAAAAACTCTATGCGCTCAATTTTCCCGCCGTGATCCCACCGACCCTAGTCTCACAAAATCCAAACCGGATTAAGGATTTTCTCGCTGACCTAGGCGGCGAGATGATCATCAAGCCGATCGACGGGCATGGTGGCTCAGGCGTCTTTTACGTGCACCGCCACGATCGCAACCTGAACTCACTGCTGGAGACTGCCACGCGCGAAGGTCGGGAGCCAATCATCGCGCAACGCTACCTGCCTGAAGTGCGCCAGGGAGACAAACGACTCATTGTGCTCAATGGCGCGCCATTGGGCTGTACGTTGCGGGTACCGCGCTCGGACGAGCATCGCGGCAACATTCACGTTGGCGGCACTTGTATCAAAGCTGAGGTCACGCCACGGGACCGCGAGATCTGTCGGGAGCTAGCACCACGCTTGCGGCAGGACGGTCTCTATTTTGTCGGCCTAGACATCATCGGTGACTATCTGACCGAAGTGAACGTCACCAGTCCAACTGGCGTGCAAGAGATCGATGCGCTCAACAACGTCTGCCTAGAAGCGCCAGTTATCGACTTTGTCGAGCGGGCAGTTGAGGAACGTCGTCGTCAGCGGATGTAACTGCTAAAATAAATATAGTACCTCTCTCTTACTTTTGACGGTGCTTAGGCCACTGCTACGGCGCACACGCTGGATGGAGCGGTACAGAGCGGAGAAAAAGACGACTATGCCGAAAATCACACTGCAGCGTTCCCTCTCACGAGGCTGCTGACTTTTCCACAGATACAACCTTTACATGTCCCCAGTACGAATTGTTCCGCTCTGTGTAACTTTCGATGGTTCCGGTCATACAGATCGTCTCCCCGGGCTTAGGCAAACGTGCGGCATCAGGAGCCGCAGTTTTCCCTTCTAACAACCATGGGAGTTTTTCTCCCGCGTACCTCTTGTTGACTTTGAGAATCAGGAGGGAATCCGTACCGGCGGTCTTGACGTCGTCAATCTGGTCACAATAGGTAATCATCTTGTTCTTGAGCAGCGGCCAGGCCTGTCGTTCAAACTGGTAAGGTCCTACACGTTTTGCCTCCACGAGGATCTTGAGTAACTCCTCTTCGCTCAGCACCGTTGGCGCCCTCGAACAGCCCGCTACTACTACGCTCACGAGCAAAACCCGTACGATGGTCATAGCTCTGCAGTTCAAGACCCTTTTCCATCGAGAGCAAGATAGAGCGGACTCTATCAGGAATGGGACGCGACTGTCAAGGAAAAGATGCGGGAACGGTGGGAGCAAGCTGGGCTTGTCAGATCAGGCGAGCGCGGCCCGTCGTTGGAGTTCCTGAAAGCGAGCGTCTAGCTCTTCCAAGGTCAGCTCGTGTACAGCAGGTTCTCCTGTGACTACGGCGCACGCATTTGGCTTTTGCGGGCCTATCAGTGTTAGGTATGATTAGTATTGCCCTGCGTGAGATCGGACGTTATGCGGGCATGGGGAGGCTTACGAGAAGACTTTCCACAGAATCGCCACGGTCATAGCCAGATTGAAGCCCACCATCCAGGTGAGCACGTCAAGACGGCGCTCGATCGCGGCAAAGCGGTTCTCATAGGCAGCAATGGCCTCAGCAGCCTTCCGAGCTTTCTCTTCGCTGGCTCCAGCCTCTCGGAAAGCGTCATACACCTCAGAAATCATCGTGCTCATAGGCTAGTCTCTTAGCAAAGCAGGGAGGCAAAGGGAAGCTTCGCTTTGTCGCGGCCTCTCCCATCGTTCACGTTCCTCGCCTGTTGCGTGCATCGCGGTTACCCGGCGTTTGCGAGGGTTGCGCGTGGTGGTGGCACGTCGCGAATCCCCTCAAGAGCCGCAGAGCCTTTGGGCGTGCGGTAGGCCGCATGGTTCCGGATTCGTTCATTTGCTCGGCGTGCCAGCGAGGGTCCACCGCCACAGGCTCAGACCGCCCAAAAGGATGCAGGCCCGTACACTGGGCCACAACGGCATCGGATGACCGGCTACGCGCACCTCTGGGCGTAGCGCGAGCCGCACCAATTGCGCGCGGGCCATCAGCCCGAACACCCCACTGGCCACGCGCAATCCTGTAATTGGTGAGTTCCTGCCGTCCTCTGCTCTTAATCTCGCCCTCTCCCCACCCCTCTGCAACACGCC
>CAZAYE010000217.1:0-6175 GCA_964489255.1 uncultured Enterobacteriaceae bacterium | reverse complement strand
GAAGAAGCCCGTCTGGCTCGGCAAATCCGCGAGCACGCAGATCATGCGCCGCATCAGGCTGGAGCAGCGGGGTTACGAGCAGTTGCCGAAGAGCAAGATCGCATAGTTCAGCTGCTGCATGACAAGATTGTTGCTCTTGGCGGGGAGGTGAATCATAAGGTCGCTCCCCCCAAAGGGGGAAAGAACTATTGGGTTCGGATTGTGCTCGACTTGGAAGATACCCTTGCCTTAAGGCGGCGTTACAATGAGCAAGCGAGCTATCGGGACCCTGACTTTCCCGACATCGTAGCGCTGTATCGCACCTTAGAACACAAAAAAGCCCGTCTCAGCGCCTTATTGCGAGACCTCGCTTTGCGCGCAGACCCGCACGCTCTGGACTAGAGCGCATTTCTCATCAACGTACGGAGATGCCGACCGTAGCCCGGATGCAGTTCCTCTCCTGGATTCCGCTGCGCTTCATCCAGGCTACAACTAAGAGTAGCAAAATGTAGAGAGACATTGCTTCACCCGGTTCGACGAAGCTCACCACAGGCTTCGACTCGCTCAGGGTGAAGGGGAGAAGACTTGCAACCAGTGAAAATTTGCCGTCGTGCTAAGCCTGTCGAAGCACCAGGACAGCTATTCAGGGATCCGTTAAAACTACCAGCGTCAGCAAGCGGCTTGTACTCCGCCTCTCATAGTTGCAGTTTGGATCCGCCCTATTCCTCCTCTTCCCCTGGCTCCGGTTTCGCTCCTCCTGGGAGCGGGCGGGGAGCAAAGTGCCCCTGGACTGAGGCCGCAGAAGGAGGGGACCATTGCTGCCCTTGGCCTGGGCGCGGGCCGTTGTGCCTTCGTGAACGGGGGTGCGGAGATTGGTCGTGCCGCCACGGTTTTTGTCGCTCTTGCCCGCCGGGCGGGTGTTTCAAGCGGTTGCTCACAAACCCAATACGTTCTTCCAGTCGCTTGAGCGCGGCCGTGATTGGCGTCAAATGCTCTGTCAGGTTGCGCCGGATTAAATCCGCCACGACCGGCAATATGGTCTCTGCCGGATCACCTCCGTCGGGACGCTGAGAAGCCAGGGCTGTCTGCAAGGCTGCCACAGCTGAAGCCAAAGCTGAAAAACCGGTTGTGATTTTTTCTTCCACAGCAGTCAGGCGTTCGCTGAGCGCAGTGAGCAGCTCAGCAGCCAGAGTCGTCTCCGGCTGCGGCGTCGCGCTTTTCGTCGTACGAGTGCGGGTTTTCCCCGAAGGACTCGAAGACTTTGCTGCTGAATCTTGCCGAGATGACGGAGAGACAGTTCTTGCCATGCGATTCCTTTCTCAGAGTAGGGGCAGAACACAAACTCTGCCGAGGTCATTAGGGTTGTCAGGGCTTGAGCACGACGACTACAGTAGAGCAGTCGTGTATTCCAATAATTCCCCAAGTTTGCGAATTTTACTCGCGCGCACAGACCACTCGTTCTCTGGGGCCTGCGCGAATTCTTCGATTTGGTGCTGCAGGCTGTGCTCAATCGCTTCCACACAGCGATGTAAATATTCCTGCTCGCGTTGACGACGGCGCGCCTGGAGAATCGCGCGTAAGTGGATAACCTCAGCCATGATGTTAGTGGGAAGAGTCCGCTCCCCCGCGCGGGAAACGCCAGCCGCCGCTGGCGTACCACTCGATCTGACGTGCCATCCCCAGCAAAATGCGCACGTCGCGATCCTCTAGCCCTGCCCGTCCCAGGACACGCCGCAGGGCAAACATAATATGGTCGGGATTGTCACCATGCAAGAACCCAATCTGGAGAAGCGCGCTCTTAAGTTTTTCGTACATTAGCTCCTGACGTTCCGCAACTGCCAATGGCCGCGGGGATGACGAGACCTCTCCCTGCGCAGCGATGAACACTTCATAGCAGCACAGTAACACGGCTTGGGCAACATTCAGGGAGGCATAGGTTGGCTCAGTAGGAATCGTCAGCAGCCGGTGGCAGAATCGCAGGTCATCGTTGGCCAGGCCACTGTCTTCAGGACCAAAAACTAAGGCAACCCGATTCGCTCGCGCGGACGCAACGATCTGCGGGGCGATTTCGCGTGGGGTCAGTGCGCCTTCGCGATACAACCCCGAACGACGAGTGGTACCAACCACCAGTCCACACTCAGCAGTGGCGCTGCGCAGCGAGGTGTGGACCTGCATAGCATCCAATACGTCGCGCGCATGGACTGCCATGGTGTCAGCTTCGTCGCGACATAACTGGCCAGGATTCACCAGAGCGAGATCGTTGATGCCCATATTGCCCATCGCCCGAGCCACGGCGCCAATGTTCCCCGAGTACCTGGGCCGAACAAGAACGATGCGCAGGTTTTTCAGACTCACACGACAGACAGACGCAGGTGCTCGCTAACGTTTGCTGGCAGCAGCGCTGGCAAGATTCCTCGCATGACGCTGCCGCAGCCAACGGATGATTTCTTCCCTTTGCACAAACGGTTCTCGACGACGGCGTGCGTGATGACCTTCTCGATACACAATGTCGGCTTCGAGCAATTCCTCCAGGTAGCGATGCAAAGGGTATGGGCTCCCTCCCTCTCCACCCATCTCCTGCAGGAGCTTGCGAAGGCGTTCGAGCCACTCGCCATCGAGCTGGATTTCAATGCGGAGCGGTCGGCCAATGGCGAGGATTTTGGACCGAATGTGCTTTTCCATGAACTTCCAGAGCCTCACAGACCGCCGTAGTATTTCCCTATTCCTCCGCTTTTGCAAGGCCGGGGGCAAGGATCTTCTGCAGGTGAGCGTTGACCGTAGCAGTGGTATCTACTACTTTCTCAAAAAACATCATGGCCACTCTTCAGGCAACCGCTGCGACCCATCCCCCTTACCGCTATGACCAGGACGAAATCCTCCGTTCCTTACCACTGTGGCTCGAAGGAAACGCTCAGTTGCTGGCTTTAGCGCAACGAGTGTTTCGTAACTCTGCGGTGCAGACTCGCTACGGCTGTCGGCCTCTGCTTGAGCTCGTCATCCCTCTCTCTGTGGCAGAAGCGAGTGGGCTCTATCAACAATACACTCGCACCTTAGGGGAAGGAGTAGCGCGCGCATGCTTAGCACAGGCTGGCATGAACCCTGACAGAGTAGATCTGGTTATTACCACTTCTTGCACAGGCTTCATGATTCCCTCACTGGATGCGTACTTAGCCAACGTGCTCGGGTTTGCTTCTCATATCAAACGCCTACCTGTGACCGAGCTTGGGTGTGCGGCTGGAGCAGCCGCCTTGGCACGGGCGTCTGACTACCTGCGGGCATTTCCCAAGCATACGGTTCTGGTCGTAGCGGTAGAACTGCCCTCGCTCACCTTTCAGGTACGTGACCTCTCTGCGGCAAACATTGTCTCGAGTGCTCTGTTCGGTGACGGTGCGGCAGCAGTCTTGCTAAGTGGAGAGCCGACAGTAGGCAAACCCCGTATTTCTGCTACAGAAAGTACGCTCTTTCCCCAGACCACAGGCTTGATGGGCTTTGAGTTGAAGGACTCTGGTTTGCACATCGTCCTCTCTGCCGAGATTCCCGAGGTGGTGTGCGCGCAGGTGCCAGAGCTGCTCAAAAAGTTTCTTGGTCGCCACGGGCTGGCAGTTGCTGATCTTACGCATTTTCTCCTGCACCCTGGTGGTCGACGCGTCTTGGACGGTCTCGCCCAGTGCTTAGGTCTCTCGGCTGCGCAGACCGCGGTCAGCCGGACGATCCTGCGTGACTATGGCAATCTCTCCTCCGCGTCGGTGTTGTTTATTCTGGATCGCTTCCTGACCACAGAGCGCGCACGAGCTGGAGACCTGGGATTGCTCCTGGCTTTTGGACCTGGTTTTAGTGCCGAGGCGTTACTCCTCTGCTGGGAATAGAAGTCTAGAGTCTGAAGATTTTGCTCTACCTGCTTCTGCCGACTCTATGTATTGGTTTAAGACAGAAAACTAACCGATGATGGCTGAGGGTTTCTTCAATTGGTACTTCGCTTTGCTGGTTGGGTTCGCCTTCCTGCGGTTGGTCGAACTGGGGTTTTCTCGTTACCACCAAACCCGGCTGCTTGCCGCTGGTGGAAAAAAGGTAGCAGAGCCACTGTACCCACTTATGGTCCTTCTTCATACGAGTCTCTTTTTTTCCTGTGGGCTGGAAGTAGGCTTGTTCAAGCGGCCGTTCGTGCCGCTCCTCGGCTGGTCCATGCTGGTTCTGCTGGGGCTGGGCCTGGCCGGGCGGGTGTGGATTTGGAGAAGCTTAGGCGAGCAATGGAATGTGCAAATCGTGATTGCGGCTCGTCCAGTGGTCGATTGGGGACCGTACCGCTACGTACGCCATCCAAACTATAGTATTGTTGTCGTCGAGATGGTTGCTCTCCCCCTTGTACAGAGCGCATATTTCACCGCCGCGGTTTTTTCTGCCCTGAATGCGGCCATTCTCTGGCAGCGCGTCCGCCGTGAAGAGGCTGCGCTTTTTGCGCGTTCAGAGTACGAGACCAAAATGAGGACGAAACCGCGGTTCTTCCCTGCTCTCCTCAGAGGCCGGTGATGCTTCTCTTGGCCCGCAAGAATCTGTTCGTCCACAAGGGTCGTTTTTTCCTCGCTCTTGGCGGGATCACGTGCTCAGTCGTGCTGGTGCTGTTGCTGATGGGTCTGTACGCCGGCTGGCGTGAGAACATGTCCTCCTACCTCCGGCACGTGAATGCGGACTTGTGGATCGGACAGAAAGGGGCTTCGGATCTTTTTCACACGTTGTCATTGCTCCCAGCGCTCGGTGAACAACCGCTCAGACAAGCCGAAGGCGTCCACCAGGTTTCCTCCTTTGTCGGTCGTCTGATGACCTGCGAGGTGCAAGGACGCCAACGCCACACCTTCATTGTCGGCGTAGATGACGTAGAAAATGGACCGGTAGACATCGTAGCCGGTCGGGGTGCCGTTCGTGACGGTGAGATCATCATCGATCAGGTCTTCGCCCGCAAAGAAGGAATCCAAGTGGGAGATACGCTGACTGTGGCCGGACAGGCACTGTCCGTGATCGGCATCGCTCGCGGCGGGAACTGCTTCCTCTACCAGTACGCCTTTGTCACCCTTGCCCAGGCAAGACGCTTGTTTGGCTTGGATGGCATGGTGAACTACTTCCTCGTCCAGCTTTCACCACAGACTAGAGCTGAGGAAGTTGCTGCGCGGATTGAACAAGCTTCTCCGTTCGTGTCAGCTTTTCCTAAGGAACGTTTCATTGCCAACAACCTGAGCCTGACCGGAGACAACTTCCTCCCGATCCTGCGTGTGCTAGAAGTCATTGGACTGCTCGTGGGGATAGTCGTGATCGGACTGACGATCTATACCCTCACGGTCGAACGCAGCTCTGAATATGGTGTCCTGAAGGCCGTCGGTGCGCCTGACCGCACCCTGTACTTGACCGCCGCGCTGCAAGCCCTTGCTTGTGGACTCCTCGGTTGGCTGCTGGGAGTGCCGCTCAGTTGGGGAGTGATGGCACTGGCGCAGTACTTCGTGCCGCAATTCCCCGCAATTTCCTCTCTGCAACACGCATTGTGGATGCTTGGTTGTACGATCGGCATGAGCCTTATCGCTGCGGGCGTGCCAGCTCGACGTATTGCCCGCATCGACCCACTGCTCGCGTTCAAAGGATAAGGATTGAGTAACGAGGACTGAGGGATGAGTAAGACAGTCTAGCTTTTGTAGGGTGCGCTGTGCGCACCTTCCCCTTCTGGAACGCAGACTGATATGAGTACCGCCAGGAAAGACAACGGCTCCCAAGTCTCAAGTCCTAAATCTCAAGCCTCCGTCCTCATCCATCTACAGGAAGTCAGTAAAGTCTACGGCACGGGCGAGGTTGCAGTTCGAGCGGTGGACCGGGTCAGTCTCAGTGTGCAAAGCGGTGAACTGGTATTGATCCTTGGTCCTTCTGGAGCGGGAAAGACCACCCTCCTTTCGCTCATCGGTGGATTGCTGCGGCCGACCAGCGGCACGATTCACGTGGCCGGGGCAGCGCTACACATACTGTCTCCGTCAGCCCTGTCGCAGTTTCGTTTGCGACAGATCGGCTTTGTTTTTCAGTTCTTCCAGTTGCTGTCGGCGCTTACCGCACGCGAAAATGTTGAGGTGGTTTTGCGTCTCGGTGGATATGCACCGAAAGACGCACGTCAGCGGGGCGAGGAACTCTTGGTTCGCTTGGGGTTAGGTACACGTCTTTTGCA
>CAZAYE010000216.1:0-6213 GCA_964489255.1 uncultured Enterobacteriaceae bacterium | reverse complement strand
GATCATGCCTAGTCTCGTGGGCTCGGAGATGTGTATAAGAGACAGGATCAACTGCTTGAGTGGCTGTAGGGGCGACGCATGCGTCGCCCCTCCCTTCTCGCCTAGCAGCGTGGTCAGTATTTCCTGCGCGTCTTCTTGTCGCAGGGGCTCAAGGTGGAGTTGGGTGTAGTAGGTCCGGTTCCCCCAACTGTGTTGATACTCCGGTCGATAATTCACCAGCAATAAGACTCTCGCGGTTGCGATACTTTCACTCAGCAGGACGAGAAACGCCTGGGTCTCAGCATCATGCCACTGCAGATCCTCAAACAGGAGAATGAGAGGCTGGTTAAGACTCTCTCGCATCAGTAGCCGCTTGATCGTGTCGAGGGTCCGCTGGCGCTTGATCTGGGGATCCATTTCCTGCAGAGAAGAACTCGATTCGGCAATTCCCAGCAGGGCAAACAAATAGGGCAAAATATCTTCCAGGCTCCGATCCAGAGCGAGCACCTTGCCCATGACTTTCTCTCGTTTCCGCCGCTCGTCATCTGACGGGACAATCTGAAAATAACCTTTCAAGAGATCGATGAGGGGCAGATAGGGATACGCTTTGCCGTGCGCGACTGAGAATGTTTCCAGCACCAAGCACCCCACCTGTGAGAGCAGCTTAAACTCGTAACACAGGCGGGACTTTCCAACCCCAGGATCGCCCACGACTGCGATGACTTGTCCCTGGCCACCCTTTACTCGCTCGAAGGCTCTGCGCATCTGCTCCAGTTCGTGCTGACGACCGACAAACCGCACCAGTCCACGCCGGGCCGAAACCTGGAGTCGCGTCCGCAGCGGTCCAACCCCTAACACTTCATAGATATTGATCGGCTCGCTCACCCCTTTGACCCGGGCAGCACCGAGCGACTTAAATTCAAAGTAGCCTTCAGTGAGCTTGTAGGTGTGCTCACTCACAACGATTGAACCAGGGGTGGCGAGGCTTTCCATTCTGGAAGCTAGGCTGGTCGAATGCCCGATGGGGGCATACTCCGTATGCAGGTCGTCCTTACGGATCGATCGCAGGACCATCTCGCCAGTGTTGAGCCCCACACGGATCTGCAGATTGAGTCCCTTCTCATGTCGCAGTTTCTCAGCGTACTGCTTGCCTTCCTCCTGCATGCGCAAAGCGGAGTACAAAGCCCGCTGTGGATGATCCTCACACGCGATCGGAGCGCCAAAGAGGGCGAAGATACCGTCACCAGTGGACTGCACGACGTAGCCCTCATAACGATGGACCGCCTCCATCATTAGCGCAAGGGTCGGATCGATGATGGAACGCGCCTCTTCAGGATCAAGGTCTTCGATAAGGTCCATCGAACCTTTAATGTCAGCAAAGAGGGCAGTGATGGTCTTCCGCTCTCCTTCGGTCGATCCGCGCGCTTCTAGAGCGGCCTGCTCAGCCAGGATGCGTTCGACAAGATGCTCTGGGGTGTAGCTGATCGGGTGTTGGGTGTTGGGTGTTGGATGTTGGGTGTTGGCAACTGACGACTGAGAACTAGCGACGAGAGCAGTACCGCATTCAGAACAGAACTTGGCGGTCGGGCTCACTTCATGCCCACAGGCGGGACAAGTGCGCAACAGTCTGCTCCCGCACTCCTCGCAAAATTTTGCCGTCTCGGCATTTGGGTGCTGACAGCGTGGGCACTGCATATGTTTATTTCCCAACTCTGACAGGGTCCTGAAAAGTGGTGCTGTTCTACAGCTTTCTCAGAATGCAAATGATACTTTCACCGCCCCTGAGGTTTTCTTACTAGCGGCTTCAAGCAAAGCCTCACGATAGTGATCAAGCGGATACTTGCGCGGTTGTACTGGCCTGAGGTCGGCCTGGCGACGGGCAAGAAAGTCTATCGCGCGGGCGAAAGTGTCAACCCTTTTGCCTTTGAAAACTTCGGCTCCATAGGTGAGGCTGCCGACGACCGAAATTTCTTTGAGCCAGATCGGCGTCCAATCGACCTCTTTTGGCAAAGCCGCGAGACCCAGGATGACTACTACCCCCTTCCCTCGTGTCATGCGTAAAGCTTGGTTAATCGTAGGCGCACTCGTCACGGTGTCATAAACCAAGCGGACACCGCCAGCTAACAGCGCACCGCCACTCGAGAGTTTGTAGACTTTGGTCTGCGCCAACTCGCCCACTCGTTCCATCACATCGTCGTTCTGCGAGTCGATGACGTCCTCAGCGCCCAGCGTCCGTGCCAGTTCGGCTTGAAACGGGTACTTGGCTACGCAGGCAATCCGGCAGGTTGGTGCCACCGCTTTGAGGGCAGCAACATTCATCAACCCTATGGTGCCGGCGCCGATCACCACCACCCACTCTTTTTTCTGCGGTGGGTTGTTTAGCACGGCCCGCAAGCAGACCGAAAACGGTTCGAGCAATGAGGCTTCATCGTCGCCGATCTTATCGGGAATCGGAAATAGCCGATGGCTAGGCGCGACAAAATATTCTCCCCAGCCGCCGCCGGTGTCACCGCAGGTGCCAATGAGAATGCCAGGGCTCAGGTTCCCCTCAGCAAGATGCTCACAAATTCCGGGGTTGCCGTGGCGGCACTGTGGACAGAGGGTTTTGAAGCCGCGCTCCTTGCAACCTAAGGTTGGGTCGATTGAGACTCGCTGACCAACCTGGAATCCACGCACTTTCTTGCCGAGCGCTGTAATCTCACCAAACAACTCATGACCGGGAATGATCGGAAGTTTGAAGTACGGCTCCGCCGCTGGCATCGGTTTCCCTTGCAAAAAGCCAAGGTCACTCCCGCAGATGCCGGCGATCTTGCTTTCGATGAGCGCCCAGTTCTCGCTGGGCAGAGCAGGAACTGGGACGTCTGTGAGTTGCAGGCGCGTGAGTCCTGGTAAATTTTCGGGAGCGGTTTCACCAGATTGCCGTTTAGCAGAAAAAACGATGGCTTTCATAATCTGTCGAGCACCCGACCTCTTCTATCTTCCACTGCCTGTCGATAATTAACAGGGCGGTTTGCGTCCTCATCTCACTGATCCCTTGTTCCCCTGATTCGCCGGTTCTTGCCTTTCAGTGCTGAAAGCTGACAGCTAGTGGCTGAAAGCTGCTTCCTGTGTCTTTAGATCACCTTGTTTCCTGGCGCAAGCAAGAGGTTCATTGCAGCAGATGCAGGTTTTTGTCATCATCATCCGCCCGGGGAGTGGTGGAGAGAAGAAGGAGAAATTCATGGCCCAACTGACGCAGAAAGAGTTTGACGATCTCATCGCGCGACTGGTCGATCATCTCAGTCTCGCTCGTTTTCACGAACGCCTCCTGAAGGCCAACGCGCTGGTCTCACGCAAGCGTCCACCGACCGCTCAGGCCCTCGCGGCTCAGTTGTACCAGCTCAGTGCAGGCCTGCGCCGCGAACATCCGGCTCGCTACGCAGTCGAAGTTTTATGGCAGGATATGCTTTCGAGTCGGGTCACCGAGGAACACAGTAAAACACTTGAAACCCTGGCGGAGCGGATTAACGGCTGTCTTACCGAGCGCTTGGAAGTGCTTCCACCGAAGAGTGCAGAGCTACTAGCTGCCTTGGGGGCTTATCATCAAGCCGCGGCAGCGCTGACCGATGATGAGGCCGCTTACCTTGAGATGTTACTGCGAGCAACGCCGAGCGTCGCGCAGTTTCTCCGCGAGCACCAAAGCGAGGTCGTGGCCGCGGGAACAACCGCGGCAGAACCGCCGGAAACGGAAGTGAAAGAATAGCAAAGAACACACCCGGAAGCGATTTTCGGATGAAGGTACCAAAACATTGCCGCCCGTTTGGTGCGCTGCCGGCAAAAATCCCCTGAAGCCCCCTTTGCCAAAGGGGGCAGCGCGCAGCGCGGGGGATTTGCGCAGGCGGGCCCAGGGAATCGCGGTAAATGCAAGTGCAAACCGCTCTAGGGCGGTTACAGTTATACCGACTGATGAGGCTACGGCTGCGGAATTGGTGGTTGGACAGTCACTCAGGGATTACCCAGACGGCCCGATTCGGCGCACAAGTTGACAATTTTTTGGGCGATTGCTGCCACTGGGAGCACATACTTGGCAGCGCCCAAATCGATCGCAACTTTCGGCATGCCGAAAACCACGCAACTCGCCTCATTTTGCGCCACAGTGTCACCACCCGCTTTAGCGATGGCCAGTAGGCCCTCCGCGCCATCACTGCCCATGCCGGTCAACAGGACACCCAAAGCGTTCTGGCCAAAATGCTTAGCCACGGACTTGAACAGGACGTCCACCGATGGGCAATGTCCCCCGACTGGTCCGTTACTGGAAAGACACAAACGGCCGTTACTATCCACTTCCAGATGGGTCCGGTCCGGGGGGAAATACACCACGCCAGGCAACGCCAGTTCATCCGGTTTGGCCACTGTGACTCGCAGGGAACTGCACGTGGACAGCCAATCGACCAGTCCCTGGAGAAAGCCGTCGCTGATGTGCTGGACGCAGAGTACTGGTACAGGCAGATTCGTCGGCAGGTTCTGCAGGACTTCTTTGAGCGCCTGCGGTCCACCGGTAGAGGCCCCGATGGCTACCAGGCTGATCCGCTTCGGCGACGCTGGCTCGCGCGGCAGTTGACTGAGATCAGCGCTCGAAGCTGGCTGGGAGTCCACGGCTCGCCGGGAAAAGACCGTCACCCCAGCAAGGATTCTGATTTTCTGGGTCAGTTCGTCTGCAAGCCGTGAATAGTCCGAATCTACTACCAGGGCGGGTTTCGGAAAAATATCCAGCGCGCCAGCCTCAAGCAGTTTGAAAGCGACTGGAGTGCCTTTTGCTTTCACGACGGCGCTGATGACCAGGACAGGGGTCGGAAACCGTGCCATGATTTGGCGGGTGAGTTCCAGGCCGTCCATGATCGGCATTTGGTAGTCTGTGCAAATGACAGTGGGATGGAGCTGCGGAATCAGTGCCAAGGCTTCCTGGCCATTTCGAGCAGTGCCGACAACTTGGATTTCCGGTGAAGTGGCAAGCAGCTTTTGCAGTAGCGTCAGAGCCAGGACAGAATCATCCACCAGGAGCACGCGAATGGGGGATTTGGGGTGCGGTTTGGCGCGAGGCGAGTTCATGGCGAATGATCACTCTCTTTGTGAAACCGGCAAGATTCGAGATCAACAATGGGCAACGTGCTGAGCGTCAGATCAGCTGCTGCAAAGTTGTCAGCAAGAGGGTTCGGTCAAAAGTCGGTTTCGTAATGTAAGCGTTTGCGCCGACCTCGAGTCCTCTACGCCGGTCAGCATCGGACGCGAGCGCGGTAACGAGAATAATCGGCAACTCTTTGTATTTCTTATCCTGGCGAATTTTGGCCGCGAGCGACAATCCGTCCAGGTTGGGCATTTGCACGTCACTGACGACGGCATCGAAGTGGCGCGTGCCCAGTTTATTAAGGGCATCGAGACCATCTACGGCAGCGACGACCTCATAACCAGCAGTTTCAAGAATACGTTTCTCTTGCGTGCGCGTTGTAATGGAATCCTCGGCCAGCAGGATCACACGCTTCCGGGTCTCTTCAGGTTGTGGTTCGGCGGGTTCGGCGACACCGCGCTCTCCCATTTTGCGATAGCTTTTCAGCAAATCCTGCGGGTTCAAGATCATACAGATGTCGCCACTGCCAAGGATGGTAGCGCCATAAACGTTACGCACGCGCCGTAACAGGGGACCAAACGGTTTCAGCACGACCTCCTGCTCGTTATCCAAGCCATCGACAAGCACGCCGAGCCGTTCCCTGCCAAAGGTCAGAAACACACAAGGCCACTGCCGGGTATCCGCCCTGGCCTGTGCATCAGGCACCGGCGCAGCCAAGCTGTCAGAGTTCAATTCCAGCAGGCTAGCCAATCGAACTACGGAGACGGGCTGGCCTTCATGGGAAACGGTTTCGCGACCTTCGATCGGAAAGATTTCTGCGGATGCAACTGGGCGGCATTGCTCCACGAATTGGACGGGAATGGCGTAGGGCCGCTGGTTCACCTGGGCAATCAGGACTCGCGTAGTCGCGAGGGTAGCCGGCACTGTCAGACGGAAGATGCAACCTGTTCCGCGCACTGATTCAACCTGCACGGTACCTTTCAGATTTTCCACAGTGTCACGCACTACATCCAGTCCGACGCCACGACCGGAGAGGTCCGTGACAAACTGGGCTGTGGAAAAACCCGGCATGAAGATGAGCGCCTGCACTTGCTCGGGGGTCATCGTTTCCAGGGCTTCTGGGCTGCAGA
>CAZAYE010000215.1:0-6221 GCA_964489255.1 uncultured Enterobacteriaceae bacterium | reverse complement strand
GGCAGTTACGTCCGGGTATTGGGGCAGGAGCGCTGGAATGTGTGGGAGCTGCGCGCACACTTTGGCATCGTCTCCCACGATCTACAGCAACAATACATGGGCAACGTTCTGGGAATGAACGTGATCTTGTCCGGCTATTATTCAAGTATCGATACGGCCGCACACCAGCAGTTCAGCACCGAGGACAAAGACCGAGCCGACCGTATCATGCACACGCTTGGGGTGGCGGGGCTTAAGGAGAGAATGTTCTCAGCAATGTCTACAGGAGAACAACGCCGCTTCCTGCTCGGCCGCGCGTTGGTCAACGATCCTGATACGCTGGTGTTAGACGAGCCGACTGGCGGTCTCGACCTCAGAGCGTGCTTTCAATATCTCGCCATCGTCCGGAGTCTGATGCAGGCCGGAAAGACCGTCATTCTTGTCACTCACCACATTCATGAGATCCCACCGGAGGTTTCGCGTGTGGTGCTGTTGAAAAACGGTGAAGTAATCGCAGACGGTGAAAAACCGAAGATTCTTACCAGCACAAGTTTGAGCAACCTTTTCGATACCTCAATCGAACTGGTGCAGGTCAACGGTTTTTATCAGGCGATGCCGGGCGCGGCGTAAATCATGAAGAGGGACGAGAGAATCCCCTCGTATGAAGAGACGAGAGATTATCTGCGCGAACATTATACTGCTGTCTACCTAGAGGAGCCTTTCCGGCGTGGATATGACGCGGTTACGCTCACCACCAAGGCCTATTGGAACGCTGTAAACGGGAAACAAAGGAAGAGAATAAGACTGGCACAAGCTAATACCAGTGGGTATGGCTTCACCCAGATGATCTATGCGTGGCCATGCTGATAGCCGCCAGCGTGACGATGGAGAAAATGGCGTGGCGTTGGTCGGCATCAGGACCTCGACCTTGTACCAGTCTTGAAAAATAATCTCCTTAGGAGAAGAGCATTAGCTTTTAAAGCTTGCGAGCGCGTCGGCCTGTGAATTGAACAGAGGAAAGGCAGCCGAGAAGCCGGCGAGGTCGAACACCTCTCTGATGTGTGCTTTCAGTGAGTAAAGGACAATCTTCCCGTTCACATTCTTCAATTGCTTTGCCGCCATCAGCAGCGCGCGCAAGCCAGCACTACTGATGTACTCTAGTTGGGCACAGTCAATGGCGAGCCGTTTTTCTCCACTTCCTATGGCAACAAGTAATTGGTCTTGCATTTGCGGTGCTGTCGTCGTATCCATCCTTCCTTTTAAGCTGAAAATCACGATATCGTTTATTTTGCTCTTTGTTATTTCCATCTAATGCTCCTCCTTCACGGTCTTCTTTAATATCAGGAGATTTTTTTCCTCCTGTCTCTTATAGGACATATCAGTCATAAACTTGCGCGCGAGGTAAATTCCGAGCCCTCCCACGGGCCTGTCTTCTAGGGGTGTATTGACATCCGGCTCTGCCGCCTCCAAGGGATTGAAGGGTCGGCCATCGTCTTCGAGCTCCGCGGTTACTTCCCCGTCGGTAAACGACAGGCGAAGGATAATGTCATGTTCGTTGTTGTCCTCGTATGCATAGGAGATCACATTGGTGAGGAGTTCTTCCAAAGCGACATTGACCTCGAAGAGGAGATGCGACGACCAGTGGTGGCGCTGGGCAAATTCGGTGACGATTTGTCCTAATCGCTCAATTTCTTCCAGTTGGTTCTTGAAAGAGACCGTCATCTGCATACTCATTGTCGCCTCATCTTGATGAGCATCTCTGGAGATATTGGAGAGCGAGCACAGTGATATCATCGCTTTGCTCAGCACCAGCAACAAACTGTCCTACTGCGCCCAGGGCTCTGGGGATGAGTTCTCTGGGCGGTGAGCTATTGACGCCTTGCAAGAACTTGTGCAAGCGGTGGTCTGAGAAAAGATTATAAGCTCTGTCCATCGCCTCAGTTACCCCATCAGTATACAAGAATAACCCCTCTCCGGGCTGGAGAGCAATTTTCTTCGCCCCGTAAGAAACCTCCTCCATGACGCCTAACGCCATTCCCCCAGTGTTTTCTACCAGTTTGGCTTCTCCATCCTTCAACAGATAGGGAAGGTTGTGACCGCCGTTACTATATTCCAACTCTCCAGTACGCAAATATAGCATACCGTAAAAAATTGTAGCGAACATCGCAGAATCGTTGCCTTGGCAAAGTTCCTTGTTCAGATCGGCCAAGACTTCATCTGGACGAACAAGCCGACTCGCAATAACTTTCAATAAGGTTCGGGTCACTGCCATGAATAGAGAGGCCGGCACCCCTTTCCCTGAGACATCGCCGATGGCGAAGCAGAGCCGATCATCTGCGGTGAAGAAAAAGTCGTAGAAGTCTCCGCCCACCTCGCGAGCCGGTTCGATGTGGGCGTAGAGGTCAACCTCGGGTCTATCCGGAAATGGGGGAAAAGTCTTGGGCAAAATACTCATTTGAATCTCGTGGGCGATCTTCAGCTCGCTCTCGATTCGTTCTTTGGCTGCCGTGGTTGCCTTGAGGTTTTCTATCGATTGCTGGAGGTCGTGTTCGAGCGAGAGAAAAGAGGCTGCCAATTCTCCGATCTCGTCTTTGGAGTTCAGAGGGAGCAGGGTGACATCTGTTTGTTGGTCTCCTGGTGTGGAAAAATCGCGCGTGGCTAATTGTTGCACATAGGCGGTCAGTTGATTCAGGGGTTGAGAGATCCGGTTCACCAGAAGATAGGCGCCCAGCACGCTCAGCAGAAAAATGACGAGCATGAGGACCTGTTGGCTGATAATCGCGGACTGGATGGCGGCCCTGATGATGGCTTTGTTCATGCCGATGTGGACATAGCCGGCCACACCAACCAGGACAGGAGCGGAGACGTCAATAAAATCTCCCATCCCCTCGATGTGGAGGTCACGGATGACCACTCGGTGTCTGTCGTCATCCTGGAGAAGAGGGAGTTCTTCTTGGTGTTTGTCGTCATCATGGAGATGAGAGAGTTCTGCAGGGGTGCGTGGAACGAAGGTGTGCGCGATGATCTCGCCCTGGGTATCAACGACGAAGACGTAGGAGAGCCCTTCAATGCCGAGAAACTGGTCGATGGTGGCCTGAACGGTAGGGGCAGCGCTGTTTAGCAGTGTCTCTACGCTGGAATCGGCAATGCTCTTTGCCAGAGCCGTGCCCTTGCTGCGATACTGTGCCGTCAGGTGTCGATAGAGGTCCCAAGCAGAAAGTACGGACGTCGCAGTGGCGATAATACCGAAGAGAAGAATGACGGCCACCAACGTCTTGTAGAAGAGCTTTGACATTTTCATCGCTGCCATCCCTGCCAATCAGTAAGATGTGGTTCGCTCTCTTCTCATAGTTGTGCAGTTTCTTCGCCTGAGAGCCTCTCTTCCATACTACGTTGCTCACTTTCGGGCAAGCGAAAAAAAGAGCGTCTTCTGGATGCCAGCGCTACTGACAATTTGCAGCGCGAAGGGAGAGTAGATAGGATACGCGCACTGCATCACACGATGCAGTAGATCAACGCAAGAGAAGGAGGCGATGGTCATGGAATCTCTCCGCGGCAAAGTGGCGATTGTCGGCGCCGCTGACACTGAGGTTGGCGTCGTGCCGCACCTCAGCGCCACCCAACTCTATGTCAAAGCGGCAAAACTGGCGCTGGAAGACGCGGGTATCACGAAAGATCAGGTGGATGGGTTGATCACCTGTACCTCGTTTGTCGAACCGTACATGTACCATGCTGAGATGATCGCTGAATACATGCAGATCTTCCCTCGTTATTGCCTGAACGTGGCGACTGGTGGTGGCACTACCCTGGCAATCATGCACCATGCCGCTTCAGCCATTGCGACTGGTATCTGTAACACTGTGCTAATCACCATGGCCGATAACATGCTTTCCGGACTTTCGCGTGATCGGGCGATTGAGGCCATGTCCACGGCTGGCCACGCGCAATTCGAGCGTCCTTATGGTCCACCTATTCCTGGTTTTTACGCGCTCATTGCCCAGGCCCATATGCATGCCTACGGGACAACCAGTGAGCAGTTGGCAGCTGTTGCTGTAGCGTGTCGTAAACATGCTTCTCTGAACCCTGCTGCGCAGATGCGTCAGCCGATCACGATCGAGGATGTGTTGAACTCGAAGATGATCGCCCATCCCCTGCATTTGCTTGACTGCTCGCTCGTTTCTGATGGCGGGGCGGCTATCGTTATGACAGCGGCTGCGTGTGTGAAAGACTTTAAGACTAAGCCAGTGTACATCCTGGGAGTAGGTGAGGGACACTCGCATGAACACATTAGTCAGGCGCGGAGTCTGACCACTTCTGCCGCGAAAGAAGCCAGCGAGCGAGCCTATGCAATGGCCGGCCTCAAGCCGAAGGATATCGATGTCGCTGAGCTGTACGACTGCTTCACGCCGGTGGTCATCATCGAACTGGAAGATCTCGGCTTCTGTCCCAAAGGGGAAGGGGGCCGGTTCGTGGAAGGGGGCCGTATCGAACTCGGTGGAGAACTTCCGCTCAATACACATGGAGGTCTCATGTCTCATTGTCACCCTGGTCACCCGGGGTCGTTGTTTTCGATCACTGAAGCGGTGCATCAGTTGCGCGGTGAGTGTAGCTCGCGGCAGGTCAAGGATGCTGAGGTCGCCTTGGTTCATGGCCAAGGGGGGATCATGTCCACTCACTGCACGATGATTCTGGGAAAGGAGCGAGGGTAATGGCGGCGCCAGCGAGCAAACCGATTCCCGTCCCGACGCGTGAGACCCAGCCGTATTGGGAGGGGTGTAAAAAGCATGAACTGCGCATCCAGAAATGTGCCACGTGTGGCCACTACCAATTCTATCCCCGTTTGTACTGTACTGCCTGCATGAGCGACAAAGTTGAGTGGGTCAAAGCCTCGGGACGCGGAAAGGTGCTATCGTTTACCATTGTTTACCGTCCCGTCACCCAGGCATTTGCGGGCGAGGTGCCTTATATCGTCGCGCTGATTACGCTGGATGAGGGGCCGCAGATGATGAGCAACATCGTCGGCTGTCCACTGGAGAAAGTGCGGATCGGCATGTCAGTGGAGGCCACGTTCGAGGATTGGACTGAGGAGATTTCGGTCCCAAAGTTTAAGCCAATATAACCCACCCTCATCCTCCCTTCCCGGGCGAAAGGGGAAAAGGCGAAAGGGAGAAAAGGAAGTAGGGTACATTTCATGTGCTCCAAGAGGCGTGTGGGGCATCCCTACTTCCTCAGAGGAGGAGACAGAAGAAAGCAAGGAGGATAACCCATGGCTACAACTCCCTCCACTCTCACTCACATTTGGACTCCTCTCACGATCGGGAGCACCACTGTCAAAAACCGCATCATGATGCCTGCCGAAACCCTTGACTATGGCGAGAACAATATTCTTAGCGACCGCCATATCGCTTTCTACCGTGAGCGGGCGAAAGGTGGGGCGGCACTACTCATCACCGAACAGCAGGGCGCACATCCCGTAAGCAAAGGTTCTTTCTATTTTGGTTGTACCGCCTGGGAGAAGCGCGCCATTCCGCAGTACGCGAAGTTGGCCGACACCGTGCACGAGTATGGGGCCAAACAGTTTGTCCAACTCTTTACCCCTGGGGTGCATGACAAGGGTACGATGATCGTTGATGAGTGGCGTCCGCTGTGGGCTGCCTCTCGCATGCCATCGGTGATCCACCGAGAGACCCCCATGGTGATGGAACAGGCGCAGATAGACGACTTGGTGGAAGGCTTCGGTGTGTCCGCTCTGAACGTAAAGGTCGCTGGGCTCGATGGCGTGGAGATTCATGGCGCGCATAGTTACGGCATTGGTCAGTTCCTCAGTGCAGCCTATAACCAGCGGAGCGACCGCTACGGCGGCTCGGTGCGCAAACGTTGCCACCTCGCGATCGAAATCGGCGAGGAGATTCGCCGGCAAGTGGGCCAGGACTTCACCGTTGGCATTCGCTTGTCCTTCGATGAGTTCATGGGTGAAGCAGGTATCACCCAGGAGCAGGCCGAGGAACAGCTTGAGGTGCTGGCCACGACCGGCCTGTTCGATTTCTTCAGCATCTCAGGTGGTGGCTACCATACGTTCCATTGGATGGTAGTGCCCATGGGCACTAAACCCGGCTTCATGATTCCCTTTGGCAAGCGCGCCAAGGAAATCGTCGGTGCTCGTGCCAAGGTCTTTATCGTCGGACGGATCATCGATCTGAGCATGGCCGAACAGGTCATTGCTGACGGTGCAGCCGACATGG
>CAZAYE010000214.1:0-6228 GCA_964489255.1 uncultured Enterobacteriaceae bacterium | reverse complement strand
TCGTTTGCGCGTGTAACGACCCAAGACTGCTTCCACTGTCACGAGCGACGCTCAGGGCGGTTTGTCCGGCGACTGCGGTTGCCGACCTCTGTCGATCAGGCCCAGATCCGCGCCGAGTTCGGCGACGGCGTCCTGCGGGTAACCTTGCCCAAGACCCAGCGAGAAAGGAAACGTAAACGATGAGTAGCACGGTTTAACGACGAGAACGATCGCCGACGCACAAATCAGAAATAAGAATCTGGATCACGCACCTTTGCGGAGAGGCTCTCCAGAGTGCGCGGGCCTACTTCTTGCCCTTCTGAGAGAGCGATCACTGTCTTTTCAAGGGAGCCGTTATGCGACAGGTCAACAACCTCCTTGTCCCAATCGAGATTCACGAAAGTGCCGTACCGGTGGTGACGTGGGCAGCCTTGATGGCGCGGGTGACAGGAAGTCACCTTACGCTGCTCCATGTCAACGAAGCTATAGAACCGATCAAAACCAGCTGGGCCTTTCAGAGTGGGGGTAGCCGCGAGCCGACAACGGTAGAGCAGTGGCGTGCCCAATACGAGCAGACCGCTCGGATGGAGCTCAAGCGTCTTGCTGAGCGGTTCTGTACAGGGGTGTCTGTCGATACCATGCTGCTAGAAGGTCGTGCTCCTGCAGCGATTCTGGAGTTTCTGAGCACTACCGCGTGTGATCTGGTCGTGATAGGGACGCACGGGAGGCCCTGGTATCAACGGGTACTGCTAGGGAGCACTGCGGAAGCGGTCTTACGAGCGTCATCCGTTCCGGTGTTGATTGTGCATAACACCATACCAACACAACTGGCTCCTCGACTCACCAGGGCGCTTTTTCCTACCGACTTTAGTCCCGCCAGCCGCGCGGGCGAGGAATGGATAGGTTATCTCGTTGCGCACGGAGTAGAGGAGATTCTCCTCGTCCATACCGTTGAGAATCCGTTGTGGGACGTGTACGACCCGGACAAAGCAGAAATCGACCTGCGACGGATCATGGAAGAATCGCGGCAACATCCCCCACGCTCAGCCCAACCTTTCTGGGATCACGCCCATCGAGTCGCTCACGCAAAGCTGAGTGCACTGCGACCACAGTTCCTGGGAGCACCTGGTCAGGTGGCGCAAGTCGAAGTGCTGGTCGGAGAGGGATCAGCTGTAGATAATATTCTCCGCGTGACCGAGCAAAAAACGCCAGACCTGATCGTCATGGCGACCCACGGGCGTACGGGCGTGCGACGCATGCTCCTTGGCAGTGTGACGGAGAAGATCATCCGCGCCGCGTCTTGCCCTGTCCTGGCAGTGCCAAGCCGAGCCCGTCTGGCGGATTAGGAATGCACTTCTGAGCAAGGGCGATGCCGGGGGATTTACGCATGCTCTTCAACATTCGAAGGCTGAAGAACAGAAGGAGAACACGACATGAAAGCACGTGATGTTATGAACAAACGGGTAACTGCTGCAACCCCGCGGGCAATCGGCCGTGACCTCGCCCTGCAGCTCCTGTCAGGGATGTACAGCGGCCTCCCAGTCGTTGACGCCAAAGGCGCGGTGGTAGGCGTAGTCACCGAGTTCGATCTCCTCAAGGCCGTCCGAGAAGGCAAAGACCTGCAGACCGTGAAGGCTGAGGAGATCATGGGACGGCCAGCGGTCTGCGTCGAGGAAGACGAATCGCTTGAATCCGTCATCGCCAAGATGACCACGCATCACATTATTCGCGTGCCGGTTGTGCGAGACGGGAAGCTCGTCGGTGTGATCGCACGGGCGGATATTCTCAGTCGGATGATTGAGCCAGAGTTCGTAACAGTTTTTGGAGGGCAGTAGAGACGTTCTGTATGCTCGACTTGACCGTTGACCCGCGCGAAAGTGAGCGTCACCGTCCGCTCCACACAGTCCCGGTCTCGGCAGTGTACGAGACCTTGCGCTCTCAGCCCCAGGGGTTGACCCAAGCCGAAGCCGCGGCACGCTTGCAGCACTATGGCCGCAACACCATCCGTAAGGTTGCCGCGACAGCACTGTTCCCGAAGTTCCTCTCTAACTTCACCCATCTGATGGCCCTGTTGTTATGGGTCGGCGGCCTGATCGGTTTTCTCGCCCAGATGCCGCAACTCGGTGTGGCCATCTGGCTGGTTAACGTGATCAATGGGGTATTCAGCTTTTGGCAGGAATACAAGGCTGAAAAGGCGACCGAAGCCCTGCGACGGCTATTACCCACCTATGCCCGCGTCCTGCGAGACGAGCAGGAACAGCGTATCCTGGCCGAGGAACTCGTTCCTGGTGATGTCATACTGCTAGCCGAGGGTGACCACATCTCGGCCGACGGCCGGCTGGTGCAAGAGGCGGAACTACGGGTAGATCAATCCACCCTCACCGGCGAGTCACATCCAGTGCGGAAAATGACCGAAGCAGTGCTCCGCTCTGACTTGACCCGAACCGAACTGCCCAATCTCGTCCTTGCCGGAACCAGTGTGGCTGCTGGCACAGGCATGGCGGTGGTTTCTGCCACTGGTATGGATAGTGAGTTTGGCAAAATTGCTCACCTGACCCAGAGTGTCGGGGAAGAACTCAGCCCTCTCCAGCAGGAAATGATTCACACCACCAAGGTGGTAACAGCGATCGCGGTCGCGGTCGGCCTCGTCTTTTTTGGGTTCACTCTGGCACTGACCGATGTCACTTTGGCTGAAAGTTTCATCTTCGCAATGGGGATGATCGTTGCCTTCGTACCCGAAGGCCTGCTGCCGACCGTCACCCTAGCATTGGCGATGGGCACCCAGCGCATGGCCCGACGCCACGCGCTGATCAAGCGCTTGTCCGCGGTTGAAACGTTGGGCTGCACAACCGTCATCTGCACAGACAAGACTGGCACCTTAACCCAAAATGAAATGACGGCACGAGAGCTCTGGGTCGCCGGTCGCCGGCTGACGGTGACTGGAGTTGGGTACGCGCCCGAGGGACAGATTCTGGAAGGCGGTCAACCGGTAGCGCACCCAGTGGATGGCGCCCTGCGTCAGCTACTCGTCGCGGCCGGTCTGTGCAACGATGCCCGGCTGCTGCCGCCGAACAACGAATCCGTCCACTGGACGGTGCTGGGTGACCCCACGGAGGCTGCTTTACGCGTCGTTGCCAGCAAAGGCGGTGTGGATTTAGAAGCTGAAGCGCAACGGACTCCACGCGCAGGTGAATTACCCTTCGACTCGCGCCGTAAGCGGATGACCACCATTCACCAGTTGTCAGTTGTCAGACACCAGTTGCCAGTTGCCAGTGGTCAGTTGCTAGTTGGGAAAGAGTCCTCAAACTCCGACTTGGGTCCGAGTGTTTTCAAACTGAGAACTGGTAACTGGCAACTGACTACTGCTTTGGTGAAAGGCGCACCGAAAGAGGTGCTAGCTCTATGTACGCACCTCAGGCTGCACAACCAAGAGCATCTCCTGGACGATGTGACGCGGGCGCAGATTCTGGCAGCCAATGATGATTACGCCCGTGGCGGCCTGCGCGTGCTCGCAGTTGCTCAGCGTATACTCCCTAACAGCCTCGTCCGATACACACCCGAGGCCGTCGAATGTGACCTAACTTTCCTAGGACTGATAGCGATGCTGGACCCACCTCGTGCGGAGGTTGCTGAGGCAGTAGAGAAATGCCATCACGCCGGCATCCGCATCATCATGATTACCGGCGACTACGGGTTGACCGCAGCGAGTATCGCCCGGCGTACCGGCATCATCCGCGGCACCCAGCCGCATCTCCTCACTGGCGCTGACCTCAGCACGATGGACGACAAGAGCTTGGTAGAGACAGTACAGGCAACGTTTCTTCGCGGGGATGACGTTATCTTTGCCCGCGTTGCCCCAGAACACAAATTACGGGTAGTGACTGCCCTGCAGAAAATGGGGCATGTCGTCGCGGTCACCGGCGATGGCGTCAATGACGCGCCCGCACTCAAGAAAGCTGACATTGGCGTGGCGATGGGCCTCACCGGCACCGATGTCGCCAAGGAAGCCGCTGACATGATCCTCACCGATGACAACTTCGCCTCGATTGTCAACGCTATAGAGGAGGGGCGAGCGGTATATGCCAACATCAAGAAATTCATCACCTACATCTTTACCAGCAACACCCCAGAAGCCGTGCCCTTCGTGCTCTTCGCCTTGAGTGGTGGACGCATCCCCCTGGCACTCAACGTCATGCAGATTCTCTCTATCGACCTGGGCACCGACATCGTTCCGGCCCTGGCCCTGGGAGCTGAGCCACCTGAACCGGGCGTTATGGAAAGACCGCCACGCAGCTTGCAAGAACATGTCATTAACCGCTCCTTACTCCTCCGCGCCTATCCCTGGCTAGGAATGATCCAGAGTCTCGCGGCAATGGCGGCCTTCTATTTCCTGTACTGGACCAACGGCTACTGGGGACAGTGGCTCGACCTTCCCTCACAGGGGTCGCTCTACCGCGCTGCGACCGCCATGACGTTAGGCTCGGTCGTGGCGACACAGATCGGCAATCTCTTTGCGCAGCGCACGGAGTATACGTCTGTCTTTCGTATCGGCCTGTTGAGCAACCGGCTGGTGTGGGTTGGGATCGCCAGCGAACTGACGCTCGTAGGGCTGATTATCTACGTGCCGTTTCTCCAGGGCGTCTTTGGCACAGCCGCGTTTCCCCTTCACAACTGGCTGTTTCTGTTCGCGTGGACGCCATCGTTGCTGGTGGCAGATGAGATACGGAAGGAACTAATGAGAAGAAGAAGTCAGAATCCAGAATCTGGAATCCAGAATAAAAAAGGGAGACGCCAGCTGTGTGTACCGAGCTCCCCTCCTTCTGACTTCTGAATTCTGACTCCTGGATTCTTTTCTGTGAGGCAACCATGAAACTCATCATCATTGGCTGTGGTCGGGTGGGTACAGGTCTCGCACGGACCCTCAGTCAAGGCGGTCACACTGTAACCGTAGTGGACAAAGATCCAGCCGCGGTGACGAGTGTGGGCCCTGCATTCAAAGGGCAGACCATGATCGGCTCCGGCTTCGATCGTGACGTGCTGTTACAGGCCGGCATCGAGCGTGCCGACGGTCTGGCGGCAGTGACCGGGAGTGACGAAGCAAATGCAGTGATCGCTCGCCTCGCCAGGCAGGTATTCCGAGTCCCTCGCGTGATCGCACGCCTCTATGACCCGCCCAAAGCTGAGGTCTACCGGCGCTTAGGGTTACAGACGATCAATCCCGTCACGTGGGGTATCCACCGCATCGCTGAACTTCTCTGCTATGCCCGGTTAGAGCCGCTCGTGAGTCTCGGGAGCGGCGATGTGGACCTCGTAGAGACCGAGATCCCCCCACTCTTAGTTGGCCGGACGGTGAATGAGGTGACAATCCCTGGCGAAGTCCAGGTGCTGGCAATTACTCGGAGCGGCAAAACGTTTCTTCCTACGCTCGGTACGACGTTCCAGGAAGGAGACCTGCTGCATATTGCCGTCTTGGCGACCTCGGCTCACCGACTCGATGCTTTACTCACATTAACCTAAGGAGAAACCGTATGGGAATGAACGTGCTGGTCGTCGGTGGTGGCGAGGTGGGCACTTATCTCGCCTCGCTGCTGGCTGGAAGGCATCGGGTGAAAGTCATTGAAGTGCGTCAAGAGGAAATCTCCCGGCTGCAACAGGCCCTGTCAGCGGACGTGGTCATGTTAGGCAACGGCACGGACCCTGCGATCTTGGAAGCAGCTGGCATTCGCCAGGCGAATGTCGTAGCAGCTGTGACCGGCACAGATGAGACTAATCTAGTCGTGACCAGCCTCGCCCGCTTTGAGTTCAACGTCCCACGCACTATCGCCCGTGTACGTACGCCCCAAAATGCCTGGATGTTCACCGCGGCGATGGGAGTGGATGTAGCACTGAATCAGGCCGATCTCCTGGCTCATTTAATCGCCGAGGAAATGTCACTGGGTGACATGATGACGCTGCTCAAGTTGCGGAAAGGGCAGTATTCGCTTGTGGAAGAACGAGTAGCTCCAGCGGCCGTGGCAGTAGGAAAGGCGGTACGCGATCTCAATCTGCCCGCCGAGTGCGTACTGGCTGCGGTCATACGTGAAGGGCAACTCTTGATCCCACGTGCCGACTTGGTGCTGCGGCCGGCCGACGAGGTACTGGCGCTCGTGCACGCCTCACAGGTGGGGCAACTTGCCGCTCTCCTCGGACGTCTAGAGTGAAGAGACCGGAGGGAGCAGAGGTAGAACAGCAGCGACGAGCACGCACGGA
>CAZAYE010000213.1:0-6249 GCA_964489255.1 uncultured Enterobacteriaceae bacterium | reverse complement strand
CAGATCGGCAGTTCGCGGCAGTCGAAATCGGTTGGACAGCCCGCCTTGAAGTTGATGGGCGCGATGGAAGACTGCACGTCGAGTGCGGGGATCTGTTGCTGGAATGTTCCGTCCGGCTGCAGGCTCCAGCCTAGAGCGAGAACATACGTCGAGAAGTCGCCTTCCTCGCTCACGGCGATCTCGAGTCTGCTGCCAACCAGACTAGCCTCAAGCGGGCGGATATTGACGATCCGTGTTCCGCCCTGAATGATCACGAGCCCGAGGTTCGCCGGCAGTGTGAGGCCGTACGCGCCATCGGGATCGGAATGCGGCGGGTCGGGCAGCGGTTTGAGAAAGGTGACGACCAGGACCTGCTTGTGGATCGCGAGTGGCCGGCGCTCGTATTCGACGAAGTCAATGCCGTTCAGGACCGGATGCCTGAGAATGTCGGCGCGCCGTTTAGCATCCCGGCACATCGGCCCCAGCTCGACAATCGTTGGCATATCGTCTCTCCTACACCGGTCCCGTCGGAGTGAACACATCCCGGCGCGGGCCTCCGCCGGAACGTTTGCTGTAGACGACGGTCACTTTCAGCTCCGACTCCACTGCTTCCACTTCCACGGATTCGACCTGAATTACCGAGTCCAGCCAACGCTGGAGAGAGCCTTGCACAAGGAACTGTGTCGCAGTGGCAAGCGCATCGCTGTTGGGCATGAACACAAGCTGTTTGATGCCGCACCCGAAATCGGGACGGTTCACACGTTCGCCCGGGTTGGTGAACAGGACCTGGAAGATCATGTCGCGGATGTGATCATCTTCGGCGGTCTCGGCGGACCGGCCGCGACCGTCAACGTGAAACGGAAAGTCCAGGAAGAGCGCCATGGTTATGTCCTCACCTTGATGTCGGTCGTGGCGGTCACCGTTCCAAACCCGATGTCAAATGTGATCTCCACCGCCGCCTGTTTATTCTTGAGGTGATTGATCACCCCGTTGGCGATCGCGATGAACAGTGCTCGCCGGTCATTCACCAGTTTTTCTGGCGCCGAAGGCAGCGGTCCGATCAAGTTGGTGAGAGCGTCTTCGATCTCTTTCGCCATGCTATCGTTGAAGACCGTCAGCGTGCCGGCATAAAGTTCCGTTGGCATGGGCTCCTCCTATCCGCACTTCACTTTCATCGACAGCAGGCTCGGCGTCGCCGGCGGGAATGGCGGGACCGGTGGCGCGGGCGTTACTGGAAAGATGCCTAGGGCCAGTTCGCCAGGATGCAGGTGCGAATTGAACATCGAGACGAGTTGATTGAGATAGGTCAAAAGGTTGTCCCCGAACACCAGCGGGTGCGTGGCGCTCTGCACCAGCTCGATCTGCGGCGCCTCGACCACCACTTTCGTGGCAGCCTGCATCTTGATCTGGCCCTGCTGCACCGTGAACTTGATGAGGTTGCTGCCATTGGCATCGCTCAGGGTGATCGTTCTGCCGCCGTCGTCCAGGGACAGAAGCAATCCCTCTTCGGTGCGGATGATCTTTCGCGCAGGCGTCGTGGCCGCGCCGGTCTCGTCTTTGGGCAACTGGCCGCTACCCCAACAACACCCGGTCCACAGGGGACGCGAAACGTCACCCATCTCGAACTCGATCCACACGCTCGCACCGACGGCGGGCACCATGTAGACGCCCACGCCATCGCCGGAATAGGGCAGAGCCGGATAGGCCCAGCCCGTTTCCACGTCCCCAAGCACACACGGAACCCTTGCGCGGAGGCGTCCCAGGCTGTCCGGGTCCTGATTGTCGGTAACCAAGCCCCGATACTTGCCGAAGAAGCATCTCGTCTGCAGGTCCTGCGATGCGAAGCTATCGATCGATGCATCCATTGGTAAGCTCCCTAAGATGGCAGAGCGGTATTTGCCACAAATGACTCTCTACCGGACAACCCGACCGCGTTCCGCCGTAGCGTGAAGTTTTGCTTGTACGAATCGGGTGTCAGGATGTGATGCACCCGTTCCACGTAGTAGATCCCGCTGAACTGCTCACCGGCGCCGCGCACTAGGATCGGACGCTTGGCGCGCATCAGACCGCCGTAGGCCACCGTATTGAGCTCGCCTTCCGCGGTGATGGCGAGAGCGGATTGGTCCACCACGGCCTGCGCGTACGTTTGCAACTCGCCCGTGCGGGTAAGTCCGGTCTGGCATAGAAGCACGCGCCGTTGCCGCTGCGCCGGAAGAGCCGTCTCTCGTCCCAGCACCGCCAGCCGCGAACTGCCGACCTGCGCCCGTTGGTTTTCACGGCTTTCCACATCGAGGTTGGTGGCCTGCGCCGTCGAGGGCCGCAACATGTCGAACCGGGCGTTGAAGCTGTTCACATTGGTAGCGTCCCGCATGTTCACAGACAGTATGCCTTGCGGCGGCAGGTCAAGCCGCGGCGCGTGGAAATGCCCCTCCACGACCCCCGTGAGGCCATTGGTTTCCACGTACACCTCGAAGCCGTTCCGGCGAGCCAGTTGTTGCAGGAACTGAATGTCGGTGCCGCGCTGGATCAGCGTCTGCTCGTTCTCCTGACGCCTCCATTTGGTTGCGTCGACGATGGGGGTGAACTTGTATTCTGGCGACGAGAAGATCGCATTGGCGACGTCGCTGTCCGCCATGTTGGGCCAGGGTTTGACTTTCTCTTCGAGATTCATCAGGACTGTCGGGTCCATCGCCACCACGTTCAAGATCGATGATCCCGGCTGATTGGCGAAGGTCGCGTTAGTCTCGATGACGTAAGCATTAATGAGCGTCTCGGCCCGGCCGCTGCCCACGGCCACCGCGATTCGGATGTTGGCCAGCCGGTTGAATAGGTCATCGTCGATAAAGGACCAACCCGCACACCCGTCCTTCACACCGATAACGACCCGCAAGCGAAGCATGTCGGCCATGCTGGCATGGTCCTCCACCTCGATCTGCTGCATGGCCTGGAGCAGGTCTTGGCTGGCGGGTACGCCGTCGATCGACACTGTGTAGGTAACGGCCGGCACCGGTTATCCCTCCGAAGGCGGAACCTTGATGATACGGCCCGGCTCCGCTACTAGATCCGGGGGCCACAAGGCGAAGTTCGCGTCGCAGATGCGCCAGAAAATCTCCGGATCCTGATAAATTCGCTGAGCAATGTGATCGAGACGCTCGCCTTGATTCACAACCACAGCCGCCTGCGCCGGCGTATCGGGAATGAAGCGGACCTTCTTGAACTTGATCACCTGACCCTGGGCGTTGGTGATGCTATCGGTTTCGACGTTTTCGTAGCGACTGCCTTTAAAAAACATCGGTCCTCCCTAGAGCGGAATGAGCCCGCGAACCGCGCCCGTCGATTCGCCGGGCCGTACCATGCGGGCGAGCGATTCTTTCCGCGCCTGATAGGCGATGTAGGCACCGAAGCCGATCGTGTCTTCCTTCAGCTCCATGTAGGTAAGGACTCGCATGCCCAGGTCGACCTTGGCCTGGATGGGATTGAGCGCCGGATCGAAAGCCTCTTCCGTAATGGAGAAGTCGGTAAGACGCACGGGCACGGCGCGTGATTTTCCCCAGACCAGCAGCGTGAGCGGAAGATCAGCCGGACATATCTGCGCGCTGCCGGCCTGCGCCAGGCTACGATTGAGCAGAACCTGCGTGCTGGGTGGGTACAGCAACAACTCGAGTGCAGCCAGTGCCGGATGGAGACCATTGGCGGCGACCTCGGGGTTCTGTTCGGGCTGTTCGAGCTGATCGGCGGCGTTCAGCACGACGGAGAGGTTGATCGTCTCCACGGGTGGGCCGAGAACGCGAAACGAATCTTCGCGGGCGCCGCCGACGCTGCTGGGATCCGGAGGCGCGGCGCGGTGGGCCAGCGAGCGGCTGAGCTGTTCGGGGTTGTACTGGAACACGACGACCGTCGGCGGCGGGCCGGGCTTTTGCGAGGCGAATACCACCAGCGCGCCTTTGAGGAGTTTGGGGCTACGGGGGAATTCAGAAGGCATTGATTACCTCGTGTTCCTCTACGAGTGGCTCTACCGCTGCACCCACTCGCGAATTTGTGACCCATCGATTCCCACGCTCCCTGTCAGGGTATAAAACCGCTCCAAACCTGCTTCACGTATGCCGTCGTAGCCCGCACTCGCACCTACAGAGACATGGAGCCACTTCCATCTATAGTCAAGAACCACGCCGGCCTCGATACCGAACGCAGTTCCCTTAAGCTGGCTACCTTGCAATTGCGTGCTCAGTCCCGGCGCAACAAAGGTCGAAAGGGAGAAACTCCCGGCTTTACCTGGGCGCGGGTCGCCAAAGCGTGCCCCTAATATCAGGGTCGCCACCAGGCTCTTATCTACCGGGAGGGGCGTGGCCCCGCCGGTGGTCGATTCACCTATCATCGTCACACCGATTCCTATAGTAGGATTTACCCAGCTCACCACCGGCAGTCTGTTTCTCGGATGCTGTGGTTCTACGTTGAAGTACAGACGCCCGAGCCACGCACCCGGTGCCCCGGGAAAGAAGGCACGCCCGAATGACAGGCCGAGGGTCGATCCAAACGTGGTCTCGACACCCTTCGCGATGGCCGCAGCAAATTCCGCATAGGATTCGGTAACGCGTAAGGCCCGGGCAGGACTCAGGAGGCGGAATGCGGCTCGGTCACTATAAATATCTTCACTCTTGACGAGGGTCAGCCCGATCCGATGTCCGCATTCGTGCAGGATAGACGTTGCCCGTTGCCGCGCATCTCCTTCATTGAGGTATTTGGGAGGCATGCAGATATTGGTAGGATGCAGCTGGCCGATCGGGAAACTACGTTTTATACACGTGTAAGCGTCAATGATCTCATCGGGGTCACAGCCAAAACTCTGGTGCTTCAGGGTTTCGCGCAGACAGTGCTGGATAAATCCCAGACGTTCCTTGATGGTCTGTACCGTTGCGGGCTCCTGGCTGCCGAAAAACCAATCCAGCGCCTGCCGAGTCTTGTCAGATAACGCCGTGGGGTTGTGCAGCGCCTGCAGCGCCTGGCCCACATAATTCAGCGCTTCCGTGAGATCACCAGTAATGAGCTTCAGGTCCCCTGCTGAACAACGAGATCGCTGACAGGGATCGACGGTGCCTGCTTCGCAATCGCCTTCCTCAAGGCAGCATGTTTTCCCAAACCGTGGTGCCTTACCGCCTGGCGTAGCAGGCTGGCGTTGCAGCCAATGCTGGCCCGGCATACTGCCACGTTGCTGAGCAACCGGGGTGTGCTCTGCCATGCCCCGGCCCTGAGGCGCCGTACTCTGCTGCCCCTGTTGCACGGTGTGTGTCAGTTCGTGCGCCAGCAGCCGCCGGCCGTCTGTGGTGTGCGGAGCATACTGCCCGGCGCCAAAGACAATGTCACGCCCGACGGTGTAGGCCCGTGCCCCCAGAGCCCTAGCCGAGGCGGCAGCCTGTGCGTCGGTGTGCAGGCGGACGTGCCCAAAGTCGTGGCCGAAGCGGGGCTCGAAGAAAGACTGCGTGGCCGTGGACAGCCGCTGTCCGCCGCCGCGCAGGGCCTCCACCTGGGCCTGTACGGCCGGGGTGACCGCGGGTGTGTGGCCCGCCTCCGGTTGCGCCTGGACAGGCATGGCGTTGGCCTCATCCTCCACGGGCTGTCGTTGGACATCCTCTTCACATTTGGTGCATAGGCGCTGAGCCGACTCCGCCACCGTAGCCCCACTTACCGCCGGCATACGCATGACCTGGTCCGCTACCCGATCCGCCTCCTGTTCAAATCGGTCACCCGGCCGGTTGACCGTCAGCTTGGCCTGAATCACCCCCTCCCGCAGCAGTCGTTGCGCAGCCTGATTCCCCATCCCGGGATGACTGCAGCTTCGACGCACCTGCACGGAAGAACTCGGCTTTGCCGGCCGTACAGCGCCCGCTTGATTGACCACGGCTTGGCTTTGCCTCAACACGGTCGATCCCTCTCGCATCATGCCCTCGACTACAGGGGAAGGAGCGGCACCGTAATACGCTCCAGTCCCGTTGCCGTAGCACCGACGGTTGTGAGGTGGCCGATGGAGAGTTTCCTGACCTCCGGAAAGATGTCCCGGGCCAGACCTCGCAACTGATCCTTCGGCACCGACGTGCCGTCCTTCGGCGTAATGCGAATGACCTCTCCGCTCAGAAGGAGGTCGTCCAGCGCGACACGCCCCGTGCCGAGATCGAACTGTATACTCACGTTCAGTGCCCCTAGCAGTCCTCGCGTTCGCCTCGGTCCGTCGGCGATGCGCGCGACTTCCTGTGCTAATTGCGTCGACGTTAACCC
>CAZAYE010000212.1:0-6277 GCA_964489255.1 uncultured Enterobacteriaceae bacterium | reverse complement strand
TCGATGAGTTTGCTCTGAATCCTGGCCAGAGCATGGTTTTTCGCCTGCTCAATGGGCTTTCAGGAGACGATGACGTGGCAGAGACCACCGCCGTCATCTGGTCAGCGAGCAGTGGGAATTGCGGCCTATTGCCGGATGCTGCCTGTTTGGAAGGGGACAACAACTTTGTGGTCTGCGATGAAGACGAAAACTGCTTCTCGCTGACGCCCCCCGAGCTGTTGCGTGAAGTGAACTTGATCCGCATGGATGACTTTCTGCCGGTCGGAGAAGGGTTAAACGGCTGGTTCGTGCTCCACAATGACACGGCAGCGCCGCTGGATGTCCTGGGCTACTCGGACAACAAAGCCAACGGAATCAGTGTTGGGGCCAACTGGCGGGCGACGTTTCCTGCCCCGCTGGTCGCTGGGAACCCCTTGCCCTAAGAGGGGAGTCAATCGCCAGAGGGAGAGGGCTGCCCTTCCATGCCGTGAGCTTTGACGTTATCTATTCCAGGGGTACCATTGAGCACTTCCGCGACCCCGAGCGTGCCCTCAATTTCCTCGTGGTGAGATCCAGCGCCAAAGACGCTCGAGAGCTGGAGGAGCGCTATCTGACGCTGGCAGGGAGATCCGCATGACAGACAGTCTCAGCCTCGCCATTCCGTGTCGTGCCGATGAGCCAGGCTTGGCAGCGACCCTCGAGAGTCTTTATGGCGCCTGCCGGCATCCACAGTTGCCTCCTCAGTTTATGAGGGAATTGGTGATCTGCATTAATGGAGTGAAGCAAGAGGAATCTTGCGTTCCGCTGACAGCAGTCCGTGACTTCGGTGTTCGGCATGGGGTACCGGTGGAAGAACTATGGATAGAAGGTGACTGTAGCCCTCTCCCTCTGGGAGAGGGAAAAAACGAACCAGTGTCAACCGAATTGCCCTCTCCTTCGTTTACTGTGCTATTGACCGAACGCAAAGGGAAACCCCCAGCTTGGAATACCCTCTGGCGCTGGGCGAATGGTGAGCTGGTGCTTTTCTGCGACGCTGATGTGCGGGTCGAGAAGGATGCAGTATATCATCTCTATGCCAAACTCCAGCAGGAACCGCATTTGTGCCTGGTCGCGGCCCGAGAAGTTCCCGTGCTCCAAGCCGAGGGAGCTTGGTGGGGCCGCCTGGGAGCCCTCCCTTACCGCTTTAATTTTGGCAATGCGGGTGGACGGCTCTACCTCATGCGGAAAGACGCCTTGCCTGGTGGGATGCCAGAGGATCTCCTCCTTGAGGATGCATGGCTGACGGTGGCGGTAGGAAGATGCCGGGTGATGAAAGAACCGCATGCCCAAGTGTTCTTTCTGCCACCAGCCACCTGGCGTGATTATTTTGCCGAGCGGGTACGTACTGAAGGAGGGAAATTGCAACTTCAGCGGGAACACCAATCCTTGCTCGCTAACGGACCGGTGGCGCAATACAATTGGTCGTGGTTCTGGCAAGGGATTGCGTTTCGTGAGTACCCCCTGGTAGTCTGTTCGCTTGCTCTGCGCCTGCTGGCCCGACTGTGCGCACGGATCGCAGTAGCGCGCAAAGACTTTTACGCTCTGTATCGCCCTTTTCCTTCCACCAAAGCTTGGATGCCAACACGCCGATGACCAAAGCCTCAGTGGTGATCTTGAGTTGGAATTCTACAGATGTGTTGAGTCTCTGCCTCGCGTCTGTCCCCCAAGGCTTTGCCTCGCAGACTTATGAGGTCATTGTGGTGGATAATGGATCACACGGCCTCACACCGGCAGCCCTGCGCTATGTCTTTCCCTGGATGCAACTGGTCGTCAACCGCAGAAACCGAGGTGTGGCACCTGCTCGGAATCAGGGGATTCGTTTGACCCAAGGAGAGTATATCGTTCTGTTGGATGACGATACGCTTGTCCAACCTGCTGCTTTTGATCAGTTGCTGACCTATATGGACGCACATCCGCATGTCGGCTTATGTGGTCCTAAGCTTGTCAACCTCCAAGGTCAACTCCAACTCTCGTGCCGACTTTTCCCTACCCTGAGCGACAAGCTGGCTAGACGCTTTCCCCTCACCTTTGCCCAGCAAATCAGTCGAGAGGTCGACATGGCGGACTGGGATCACAACTCCATACGGGAGGTCGATTATGTGATTGGTGCCTGTCAGGTCATCCGCCGGGCAGCTTTGGCAGAGGTGGGACTCTTGGACGAAAGGATCTTTTATGGTCCTGAGGATATTGACCTGTGTTTGCGGATACACCAGGCCGGCTGGCGAGTGGTGTATAGCCCGGAGGCAGTGGTAGTGCACCGAGAAAGGCGAGTCGCCCGTTCTTTCCTCTCGCGTTTGGGTTGGAAGCATCTCTGGGGAGTGATCTATTATTTTAGTAAGCACGGTTACCTCTTCTCCCGCCGTCGCCTGTATGCGCGTCTGCAACGCCAGCAATTCGCGATTGGCGATTAGCTGTCAGCCCCACCCTAGGTGGGCAGTGAAGAGGAAAGAGTGAAAAGTGTAACATGTTGAGAATACATAATAAAACTGCTCATGCCCCGTTTTTGTCATTCTGAGCCCTTCGGCTTCGCTCAGGATCAACTCCGCGAAGAATCTCAGAGGCTCAGGCAAAAAACGAGACCCTTCACTCCGTTCAGGGTGACAGGATAGTAGTTTCATTAGGGACTCTAAGACCCTCAGATATTGGACGTTGCCCTTGACCTGCCGACAAACAGCGACTGCGATGCGTTACCGATTCTTTGACCTGCATTTTTCACTCTGCATCTTTCACTCTGCATTATCGAGAGGCCAACAGTGAGGCGCTACGCGTTCAGTTACCAGAGGACTCTCCTCTGTCTGGTCCTTGCTGACCTCCTGTGTGTGGTAGGGGCGTACGCGGGAGCATTCTTTCTGCGGGTGTATCTCCCGCTGCCTTTGACGGTCGATTTTTTGCCCCCTTCGCGCTTCGATGAGGTGAGCCACCCATTGTTTTTTCTCCTAGCGACTCAGCTCGTCTGGCTCTATTTCTTTGGTTTCTACGAACTTCATTCCCTGCAACACCGCGAGCGTCTGCTGGTCTCTGTCGCCGCGGCTCTCGGGGTACAACTGCTGACGACTACTGCTTGGTATTTCTTTCGGGGAGATCTCTCTTTCCCTCGGTCGGTGCTGGTGCTCTTCTGGCTTCTCAATACCGTCGGAGTGACGAGCCTGCGCCTGTGGGTAGTCCATCTCCTCAGACGGGCCGGACCGCAGAGAATTCTGTTGGTTGGTTCAGTGGAGGATGTCCGGGCGTTTCTCTCCAGCCTCCCGGAGTTGCATCCCTTTCCGACATTTACTGTTGCCGGTCTCGTGACTTTGAATGGTGGAAGCGGTGTGCAAGCGGAGGCTGGGGTGCCATGGCTCGGGAGCGCAGATGAGTTACCGCGGATCGTTCAGAAGGTGACAGTAGACGATGTGCTCCTTCTCTCCCCTACCACCTGGAAGGATGTCTTAGTCGATCGGCTGTTACAGTCTCCGGCTGACCAACGACTGGAAGAGCGGCCGCGGTTGCTGGTCGTGCCTTCGGTGTACGATATTTTGGTCGGCCGCGTCTCGTCTCTCCGGCTGCACGACGTCCCTTTGGTGGAGGTGCTAAAAAATCCTCAGGAAGATCTCGCGTTCCTCGTCAAAAGCATCCTCGATGTGGTGGCTGCGGCGTTGCTCCTGATCCTGAGCCTCCCGCTCCTTGTCGGGGCTGCGGTGTTAATCAAACTGACTTCAGCCGGCCCGGTTTTGTACCAGCAGCGACGGGTCGGGCAGGGGGGAAAGGAATTCATGGTGTATAAATTGCGCACTATGGTGGACGGAGCCGAGAACGAAACCGGACCTGTCCTGGCTAGTCCGAGGGATGGCCGCGTCACCTGGGTCGGTCGGTTTCTCCGTGATAGTCGTATCGACGAAATCCCTCAGCTCTTTAATGTGCTCACTGGGGCGATGAGCCTCGTTGGGCCACGTCCCGAGCGACCAGAATTTGCCAACGAATTCCTGCGTACCATTCCTGGTTACGCCGAGCGGCTGCAAGTCAAACCAGGGCTCACCGGCCTCGCGCAGGTGAATGGAGAATATCATACGACTCCGGAGTACAAGCTGAAGTATGACCTGGCGTACATTTACAACTACTCGCTCTGGTTAGATATGCGGATTCTGGCGGAGACGGTGAAGGCTATGCTGACCAGACGAGGCGTGTGAGCGCATGACCTATAGCAGAAGGACATCTGAGCGTGCTCTCGCTCTATGCAGGGCTTTGGATTTCCTTTCCCCCTTGTGGGGGAAGGTCAGGATGGGGGGATATCACAGCTAGAGCACAACTGGCGACCCCCTCACCCTGTCCCTCTCCCGCGAGGGGAGAGGGAACCTGTGTTCGCTTAGTATATGAAATACCTGAAGTTGAGGCTGATGGTGCGAAAGGAGCGTGATGTCCGTCTGTGAAATCAAAACGGCCGAGCCACTCGTAAGCATTGTGATCCCTGCCTATAATCACGCTCCTTACCTCGCTGAGACTATCGAGAGCGTTCTCCAGCAAACGTACCAGCACTGGGAACTCCTTCTCATTGATGATGGGTCAACGGATGCCACGCCAGACATTGTTCAACGCTACCCTGATCCGCGCATCCATTCGTACCGTCAGGAAAATCGTGGGCTCAGCGCCACGCTCAATCGAGGCATTGAGCTTGCCCGCGGTCAATACTTTGCCTTCCTCCCTTCGGATGATGTGTACGAGCCGGACAAGTTGGCGCTCCAGGTCCCAGTGCTAGCAGAGAATCCTGCCGTAGGAGTCGTGTTTTCTCTGCAAACAGTGATCGACACAGAAGGGCAATCGTCAACCGCACAGCACGTGCAGAGGTGGTTCGAGGTTCCTTTCGAGACCAAAGAAGAAATCTTCCCGGCGCTCTTCGAGCGTGATTTTCTCTCTACTCCGACCCAGCTGGTCCGCATGGCGTGCTTTGCCCGCGTGGGACGCTTTGATGAGTCTCTGGTGACGGCACAGGACTACGACATGTGGGTGCGCATCTTGCAGTACTACGAGGTGCGCCTGCTCAAACGTCCGTTGGTGAAAATGCGTTGGCATGGACAGAACCAAACTTGGCAGGCAACTCCACAAACGGAACTGGAGCGTGCAACGGTTCTGTTGAAAGCCTTCCGGAGGTTGACGATCGAAGAGATTTTTCCTTCTTTGGTGGGGATGTCTCCGGACACCTATCCTGAAGCCTTCGCTCACGCGTATCTCACTCTGGCTCGTTATGTCATCCGGAGTGGCCTGGCGGAGTTAGTGCCGGTCGCTCGCCTCTATCTCACTCAAGCGCTGCGCTATCAGGCACCCCTGACTGTCCCAGAGGAACTCCGGCCGCTTCTCGCGCTTGCTCCTGCGTTGCCTCGACAAACGGTTCAGCGAGAGACCTCAAGCGGAGGAATGCTGGCTGAGGACGCCTTACCACAGCCGGCGAGAGAAGTGGTGAATTTTTCTCTGAGGCATGGAAAGAACTTGGCGAGGGTCAACGTCTTTATCGAAGTGCCGACCTTGGACAAAGGCGGGGTCGAGCAGGTCATCTTCAACATGGTCAGTGCCCTGCCCAGGGAGCTTTTTCGTTTCCTCATCATCTGCATAGACCGGGGAGGATACATGGCGGAGCGCTGTCGCCAGCAGGGGGTGCCAGTCGAGGTGCTCCGTGGGGACAAAGAGGCGGCGTATCGGGAACTCCTGGAACGCTATCAAGCCGACCTGCTCGTGACCCATTACTCCCATTTTGGTCTTCCTATCGCCTCCCAGTTGGGTATTCCAGTCGTGACCTTTGTCCATGGGATATATGCCTGGTTTAGAGAAGGCTTACTGGGAGAAATGGGGCGTTTTGATCAGTACATTACCCGCTATGTCGCGATCTCTCAGGATGTCGCCCAGTATCTCACTTATCGCTTCCATATTCCCCAAGAGAAGATTGAGACCATCTATAACGGAATCGATATTGACGAGATCCTGAGAGAGACAGAGACAGACAGAGAGAGAGAGACAAATCGTGCGAAATGGAGTCTCAAGGCAGAGGACTACGTGTTCCTCAACGTGGCTGCCATCTCTCCGGCAAAAGGGCACTTTGCTCTCCTTGAAGCTTTGCGCAGCGTCGGGCAGCAGTATCCTGCGGTGAAGGTGCTGTGTGTCGGACAGGTTCTTGATGAGAAGTATTTTCAGCGAGTGTTAGAGAAGTGCAGACTCTACCAGCTCGAAGATCGCCTGATTTTTGCCGGTTTCCATCCTAACGTTTCCCCCTTTTACCGTTTGGCAGATGCCT
>CAZAYE010000211.1:0-6278 GCA_964489255.1 uncultured Enterobacteriaceae bacterium | reverse complement strand
AGCCACCATTGGGACTCAGCATTTGCCCAGTGACAAACCCAGCCTCTTCAGAGGCAAGATAAGCAACCGCATACGCAATGTCTTCCGGCTTGCCGAGCTTCCGCATGGGAATGGTCTTTACCATCTGTTCGACCCAACGCTCCGGGCTCTGCCGTAACATGGGAGTGTCGATCACCCCCGGCGCTACCGCATTGACCGTGATACCCGTCCGCGCCAGTTCACTGGCCATGGCGATGGTCAACCCAGCAATACCAGCCTTAGCAGCGCAGTAGTGAGCGAGGCGCACCCCTCCGGTAAATGCTCCCATCGATGAGGTGCTGATCAACCGACCCCAGTCGCGTTCACGCATCCCAGGAAGCACAGCACGGAAGCAGTTGTAGGTGCCGTTAAGGTGAACATTAAACATCTGGTCCCATTGCGCTTCGGTAAGTTCTGTGAACGGTACCTGGTCAGCAATCCCCGCGTTGCTGAAAAGAATATCGATCCGGCCAAACTCGTTTTGGGTCCTGGCAACTGCCGCCTCGACTTCTTCCAGACGCGTAACATCGACACGGAGAGCGAGCGCTCTGCAGCCGAGATTCGTGATCTCCTGCGCTGTTGCCTCAGCACCGGCAAGGTTTACATCACACAGTACCCCATTGGCACCGCCTTTGGCTAACACTTGAGCCGTAGCCCGGCCAATTCCCGAGCCCGCACCGGTAATGAATGCAACTTTTCCCTGAACTCCTGGCACATGACCTCCCTAGTGATGATTGCGGATTGCTGACTAAAAACGTCAAACGTAAAGCGTAACGTAAGAGAAAATTGCCGCTGACTTAGAACCCCTAACAAAACTACCTTCTTGTCACCCTGAGCCCTTCGACTTCGCTCAGGATAAACTCCGCGAAGGGTCTCGTTTTTACCTGAAACTGTGAGATTCTTCGCTTCGCTCAGAATGACAAAACCAGGATCCGCGCGGTTTTGTTAGGTATTCTTTTACGTTTTACGGTTTAAGGCTCCTCTGCCAATCTCTCCAACATCCGCTCACGGACTGTGGCCTCATCGATATCGATTGTCAGTTCACCACTGCCATCGACGGTGAATCGGGCCTGCTTGTGAAATTCAAGGGCAGTCTGGGAGATCAGTTCGTTCAGCTTTTCCTTCTCCAGAGCGGTCTGACGCAGTTCGCCGTTGCACACCGCCCGGATTTTATCGACAATCCCCTTGTGCTTTTCAATGTAGAACATGACGTTGCCGATCACACACTGACCGTACTGGAGGACCTGATATTGGCGGCCGTCACGTTCCCACTGCAGGATGCGTTTGGGCGGTATGGGAAACCCGCTGAGTTGCTCACGCACCCACAGATCTTCGGGATCAGACTCTTCTTCACAGAACATCAGATTGATGTGCTGCATGCCATCGGGTTTGGGGTGGTATTCGATGCGCATGAGGAAACTCCTTTAACGACTAGGAGCGAAACAAAGGTGGGAGAGCGTAAACGTTTAGGCTCCTTCCTCCCAGGCAGGGGAAGGTCAGCATAGAGAACAGTTACGTTCTGAGCACTACCGAGAGCCCCCTCACCCTGTCCCTCTCCCATAAGGGGAGAGGGAACCCATGATCGAGGGGCCAGAAAAACACTTATGGTTCGGTCCGTAACTCGACAACGTTCCCATCCGGGTCACGCACGAAGAGCACTGGCGCGTTGCCGATGTGCGGCGGAGGGGTAAATTCGTTGAATTGAACCCCCTTCTCGGCGAGTACCCGCTTTGCCTCTTCGAGGTCTGCGACCTGCACGGCGATGTGCGTGCCAATGCCTGGCAGCCCTTGGGCAGCCATTTCGTTGCGCTGACCGATGATATGGACCTGAGTGCCTTTGCATTCATACCAGATACCAGGGATCCCTTTGATTTCCGGTCGCGGGATCTCTTTGAAGCCCAAGATGTCCCCATAGAACTCCCGAGCCTTCTCTACATCCATCACCGGCACCCCCGTGTGGCGGATCGATTTGAGTTTAATCATCGCAGTACCCTCCTTTGACGTTATACGTTGCCGATTCTTGGGTCCTTACTCTCTCCTCTCTCAAGCAAGGAGCAGGGTAAGGGGCGATTACTCCAACAAAAAGTTTGTCACTACCTGCACAAAGGCATCCTGCTCTTCCAGCATCGGCAGATGCCCAGATTGATTGAGCGTCACCAGACGCGAACCGGGAATCGCCTTGAGAAAGGCTTCTCCATAAACCGGAGGAATCAACTTATCTGATCCACCCCACACAAGCAGCGTCGGTTGCTGAATACGGTGGATACGCTTCTTCAGACCCTTGTCTGGAATCGGCCACAGAAATTTCCCGGCTGAGGACATGCATTTGTACATTTCCAATTGCATCTCCGGGCTCTGGAACTGCTGCAACAGCATCTGGCCGAGCGGCCCCTGAGGATCGTGGAACGCTGTGTTCACAAGCTGTTGTGGATTAAACGTAAAAAAGTCCGGGATTGGGACCTCGTCCAGCCATAAGCCAGCGGCACCAACCAGGACCAAACGATTGACTCGATACGGCGCCAATGCTGTGATCTCAGCCGCTAACATGCCACCCAGCGAATGACCAACGATGTGAGGGTGATCGATCTGTAATTCATCCACAAAATCGAGGTAGTAGAGCGCAAAATCGATGATATCGTCGAGATGTTCCACTCCCTCTCCCAGGCCGAATCCCGGATGGGCCGGAGCATAGACAGTGAAATGTTTGGCCAACTCGTCCAGAAACGGGGCTCCCACCATCGGGCCACCTGCCCCATGCAGGAAGAGGAGCGGCGCTCCACTCCCACCCCACTGCAGCGAGGTGGTAAATTTCCCGTTCCGAATAGATACCCGCGACTGTTGCATGCTCACGATTCTCCCTTCAACGAGGAGTGCCGAGTGATGAGTGATGAGCAATGAGTAAAGCAACCCAAATGCTCATTCTCTCTGCTTTTTGCTTTCTAAACTCAGCCCTCATCACTCGGCACTCATTACTGTTTATAGCGCTGCTGCTTTCGCCCGTTGCCTGGGATCCAACGGCTTGGGATACCAACGATCCTCCCACTCCGTCCACAGATTTTTCTTCAAATAGGGCAGAACTTCCTTCGCGTACAGTTCGGTGTTGCGCATGGTCCGTTCGCGCCCCAGATTGCCGAACTGACACAGCGCCATCATATGCCCAACGTTCATGTCTTTCAGCACTGCAATGAGACGCTCGCGCACGGTGGCCGGCGAGCCAGCGATGATGTAACCCTGATCGACAAAGTCCTTCCACTTGAGGGTTTTGAGGAACTCAAAGCTAAAGGGGGACTTTAAAGATTTGATCGATTTCGGAGTCATGTACCCCGGTGCGACCGCAAAATAGTCCGGCACGTGCAAGCAACGATGGTAAAAGTAGTATGCTGCCTCCGCGTATTCTGCCTCTGCCTTCGCGTCGGTATCAGAGATTGCGATCAATTGGAGATAGCCGGCGCGATAGGGGTTACGGTCACGCCCGGCTCGGTCCACCGCATCCCAGTAGCCTTTCATCGTCTCTTTAGCCGGCTGATAACCGAAGTAGCTCAGAAAGGCGTACATGTAGTCGTGTTGCGCCACCCAGTCCCAGGTTTCGACGCTGCCACCACCGGGGATCCAGATTGGCGGGTGCGGCTTTTGCACGGGACGCGGCCAGATGTTGACATAGCGGAACTGGTTGAACTTGCCGTTGAAGACAAACGGTTCAGGTGTGGTCCACGCTTTGATAATCAGGTCGTGTGCTTCACGGTATTTGTCACGCAGTGTTACCGGTATCTGACCATAGGCGTAATTAGTATCCATCGAACTCCCGACTGGGAAACCAGAGACGAAGCGGCCACCAGAGATCACGTCGAGCATTGCCATCTCTTCGGCCACCCGCAGAGGCGGATTATAGAGCGCGATAGAGTTCCCCAGCACGACCAGCGCCGCGTTGTTCGTGCGCCGTGCCAAGCAGGCCAGCATGATGTTGGGAGACGGCATCAGACCATAAGCGTTGGCATGGTGCTCGTTGACCACGACGCCATCGAAGCCCATGCGGTCAGCGTATTCTAACTCATCCAGATATTCGTTGTAGATCTCATGCCCTTTGACTGGATCGTAGAGTTCGCTGGGGACATCCACCCAGACACTCCGGTATCTCTGTTGGAAGTCTTCAGGAAGATACTTATAGGGCATCAGGTGGAACCAATGGCTTTTCATAGCGATCCCTCCTCAGGGCAAAGTGTTCAAGTCTTCGTATCGCCGACACTACTTATCAGCCTGGGTTGCTAACGACAAGGGGCAAGCAGTTTCAAGGGCTTACCGGAGAGAAGCGGTTCGTGAACCTCCGCTATCGGCGCAAGAGCAGATTGCCATACTCATCCCGTCGTAGAGACCACCCAGGCGGCACGACCACGGTCGTGTCCGGCTCTTCGATGATCAACGGTCCAGACTGCGCGCCAACAACGTCCACCCGGCGGCGGACAGGAGTTGTCAATGTCCCAACGGCGGGACCGAAGTACGCCTGCCGAGACGTGTCATTCCCCTGTCCTTCACTAGAGACTCGACTGACGAGATCAGTAAATCGCATCCGCTCGGCCGAAGCGAGCGCTCGCAGACGTAGGTTCACTAGCTCGATCGGGTCGTCTCGGTCGTAGCCGAACGCTTGTTTGTGGGCTTCAGTAAAAATTCGCGCAAGCCCTACCTTCAAGTCGGCGATTCCTGCTTCAGCCGGAAACGGCAGAGTGAGTTCAGACACCTGATACCCATACTTCAAGTCCACTTGCCGTTCGAACCGAATCGCCTCACCAGCGACTCCTTCTTGTACAAGCTCTTCACGGGCTGTGGCTTCCAACTCTTCATACAGCCGCATGACTGCCTGCGGGTCTACCGTGTCGAGAGACCGCGCGACACTGCGAATGTAGTCATGACGATAATCAGCCAGGAGTAAGCCTAGAGCGCTGAACAGCCCCGGCAAGAGAGGCACGAGCACCTGTGAGATTCCCAAGCTTTCGGCTAAAGCTGCGGCATGAATCGGTCCGGCCCCACCAAAAGCGATCAAGGTGAACTCACGGGGGTCACGTCCACGTTCCGTGGACACTGCTCGTAAGGCCCGCATCATGGCAGCATTCGCCACTTGGGTAATGCCATAGGCAGCGGGGAGCACGTCAAGTTTCAGCGGCCGAGCCAACCGCCGGTCAATCACCTCCCAGGCAGGCTGACGGTTGATACGTAAAGTAGCACCGGCAATCGTTTCTGGATTCATGTACCCCAGGACCACATTGGCATCGGTCACCGTCGGTTCCTGTCCGCCGCGGCCGTAGCAGACCGGCCCGGGTTCGGCGCCAGCACTGTGTGGACCAACGCGTAAAGCGCCACCATCGTCGATCCAGGCAACACTGCCACCACCGGCTCCGACCTCGACAATATCGAGGGAAGGGACACGCAGCGCGTGTCCTCCTCCGCCAAAGAGGCGGGTCGTCATGGTCGTACCACCACCGACTTCACCTCCAGGCTTTTCCAGCGGTACGCCGTTCTCGATCAGACACGCTTTCGCCGTTGTTCCACCCATGTCAAACGAGAGCACTTGATCGAGACCGGTCTCGGTCGCCAGCCGCGCCGCCGCCAACACACCGGCAGCCGGTCCAGACTCGATCATGTACACCGGTCGTCGCCGTGCGGCTTGAGCGGTCATAATGCCGCCGTTCGACTGCATGATGAGCACTCGCTGGCTGTAAGCCGAGAGGTGCTGCTCTAACTGGTTCAGGTAGCGATCTACCACGGGGATCAAAGACGCGTTGATCACTGTCGTACTAGTGCGCTCATACTCGCGAATCTCTGGATGAACGTCAGACGAGAGGCAGACTACCAAGTGTGGCGCCATTTCGGTAATGAGTTGGCCGATCTGCCGCTCGTGCGTGGGATTCAGATAGGCATTGATCAAGCAGACCGCGATCGCTTCGACGTGCGCATCAAGAAGTTTGCGGATCACCTCCTGTGCTTCTTTGGCATCGAGGGGCTGTTCAACACTACTATCGCCAAGAATGCGCTCACGCACCTCCAGGCGCAGAGCGCGGGGCACCAAAGGCGGCAGTCGGTCCCAGGCTACGTCATAGATATTCGGGCGCCGTTGCCCGCGCATCTCCAGTTCGTCACGAAAGCCTTTCGTCGTGACGAGCCCCGTCAGCGCGGTCTTATTTTCAATGACCGCGTTCGCGGCGATCGTGGTGCCGTGAACAAAGCTCTCAACTTGGGCCGTCGGTGCTGAGCGTTGCACGCACGCCACG
>CAZAYE010000210.1:0-6288 GCA_964489255.1 uncultured Enterobacteriaceae bacterium | reverse complement strand
AATTGGCTGCAGACCAGCATGGCGAACTCCTCGCCGTACATCAGCTGGCTAATCCTCCAGGCAGAAAAATGGCGGTTGAGTTCAACCCGTTGCACGGCGCTCAGGCGCTCCCAATACTTCGTGCCGTAGATGTCGATCAACCCGTCAGGAAGAATCCCGCTGTCCGGGTCGATATCCTTACTCCACTCAATGTCACGTGAAGCATTCCACTGGTCACGTTTGGCCTTCTCGTACAACCCTCGCATGTCCTGGTCTTTGACTTCCAGATCATGAGTAAACACTGCGGGCACGGTCGCGTTGACCGTGTACGTGCGGGATTGTGCGTGTGCCATAAGAAGCTCCTTCTGTTTACTTAGAAGTTTCAATAATGAACAAGTGAGTTGCTTTCTAGCTGATCCTGTTTCATCTGTCAAGAGAGCTGAGCAAAACCCAGCGCTGGAATTCATTGCATTCATTCCAGCCTACGAGACTTCTCAGCTGTCAAAAGATGAGTTCTTCTCTGCGTTTCAGAAACACTTACCGCAACCCGTAATACCGCGCGGCATTCTCACCTATGATTTTTCGCCGCGCTCTCTCAGGCAGACTTGCACAACTCTCGCGTAATTCCTCGGCGACCCCGGGGAACGTGCAATCGAAGTGGGGATAATCGGACGCCCACATCAGCACGTCTTCGAGTCCCAGCGTGACCGCAGTTTTGAGGGCAATACATCAGGCTCACACGAAACGAAACACTGACGGTGGAAATATTCACTCGGTTGCAGCTTCAGCGAGGGGAACATGTGGCCAATCTTCTCGGAGAACTCATCCAAGCGGTGGAGCCAATAGCCAATCCACCCGCCACCAGACTCGAGGAAGGCCACCCGCAGGCGCGGATAGTTCTCCAAGACTCCCTAACAAGTGAGATCCATGCTCGCCATCTGCTGTTCCTAGGGGATGGGCAATCGTCATACGGCGAAAGAAGTCCGGATAGCGATCAAACCCTCAGTTCCCCTTTTGCGGGAGTATCCCCATTGTGAAAATTGCAGGAACTTTGCTCCCGTATTAAAAAATTCTCATCTTCTTCTCATCTTCCTCTCATTTCGCCGCGCTAGGTTGTCCGTCAAAGAAAGTGAAACACCCAAGAGGAGGATGACAGATGAATACAAAGAACAAGTTCTTGGCTGGTGCAGTAGCCGGGTCTCTAGCTTTAGGTGGGTTTGCCCTCGGTCAGTTTACTCAGACCGCTCATGTACAAGCCGACCCGACCGGCAGCAGCCCTCCGGCGGTGACGACTCCGTCTGGTCGGGCATTGCCCTCTTTCGCCAGTCTCGCTGCCCACGCGTCGCCAACCGTGGTCCACATTAAGGTCGTGTCGGTTGAGAAAACTGCCCAGCCGGGGTCTGGGTTTGGCTTTCCTCCTAGTCCCTTCGGCGAGGACGCGCCGTTTCCTGGATTTCGTTCGCCATTCCCGCTGCCGCCTGAGGGATTCAGACGCCAAGGGTCAGGCTCTGGATTCATTATCCGTGAGGATGGAGTGATCCTGACGAGCAACCATGTGGTTGAGGATGCCAAGGAAATCACCGTGACTCTCACCGATAAGCGCGAATTCAGCGCCAAGGTTCTTGGGCGCGATCCCAAAACAGACTTGGCAGTCTTGAAGATTGAACCCAAGGGTGACCTGCCAGCGGCGAAGCTCGGCAATTCTGAAGCGCTTCAAGTAGGTGACTGGGTGATGGCGATCGGCAATCCATTTGGTCTCAGCAATACGGTCACTGCTGGTATCGTCAGTGCCAAAGGACGGGCGATCGGTACCGGTCCGTATGATGATTTCATCCAGACCGATGCGCCGATCAATCCCGGGAATTCCGGCGGCCCGCTGTTCAACGAGCGGGGAGAAGTGGTCGGCATTAACAGTGCCATTTTCAGCCAAAGTGGCGGCAATATTGGAATTGGCTTTGCCATTCCTATTAACCTTGCCAAACAACTCCTACCGGAACTGGAGACCAAAGGCAGTGTGACTCGCGGTTGGTTGGGAGTAGCGATTCAGCAAGTGACGCCAGAGCTGGCGCAATCGCTTGGTATCGATGAAGCGCACGGCGCGTTGGTCGCGGACGTTACCAGCGACAGCCCAGCGGAGAAGGCGGGCGTGAAACGGGGAGACGTAATCGTCGCGTATAATGGCAAGCAGGTTGAAGACTCTTCTGCCTTGCCCACCTTGGTTGCCGCCACGCCGGTCGGAAAAACCGTGCCGGTTGAAGTACTCCGGAATGGCAAGACTACAACACTCGAAGTGACGGTCGCCAAACTTGCTGAGCAGGAAGTCGCTGTGGCTGAGCCGACTGTCCAGAAGGGCACGTTGGGCCTGGCCTTGCGCGAGCTGCAGCTTGAGGAACGCGAACGCCTGGGGCTGAAGGAAGGCGAAGGAGTCGTAGTGGCAGAGGTGCTCCCTGGTAGCCCGGCGGCTGAGGCAGGCGTGCAAGCTGGCGATGTCATCTTACAGGTGAATCAAGCTTCCGTTGGGTCGGTCGAGGCCCTTAAGAAAACAGTGGCAAAAGTCGCAGAGAACAAACCTCTCTTATTCTTGCTCCGTCGCGCCGACGGCAACACCCGTTTCGTGACGTTGGCGGCGAAGTAAAGGGAAGAAAGTCATCTTGTCTGTTGGCGGGGCGAAGTATTCACCTGCGAAGCGAGCAACTCTGCGCGACCCAGGAACTGCCTGCTTCGCCCTTACCGGTCTTGATTGTTGACTGCCTTCTGTCGTTCTTGCCCTTCCGGACTGCCGACGATGATCTCGGCTCGCGGCGTCCACCAGGTCTCGCGGTAGCGCAGCAGGAGATAGGTGGCAATAGTGAGAATCACCAACGCGCCGACCCAGTGCTCGACCCGACGCAGATCGTGACGGAGCATTTCGAGGTGATCGGCGAAAAAATATCCTAAGCAGACCATCAGTGGAACACTGAGGAGAGCGGCCAAGCCGTCCCATAACAGGAACTGCCATCCTGGAACCTGCATGGCGCCGGCGATCAGGTAAGTCGGAGCACGCAAGACCGCGAGGTGGCGGACCAGGAACACCGTGCGATTCCCATAGCGAGCGAAGTAGCGTTCAATCTGCTGCTGTCGAGCTGGGGAAAGCAGCCGCAACACGCGAGGATGACGCAAGACCGCACCACCAAACCGACGGCCAAAACTGTAGATGATTAAGTCGCCGGTGAGGACTCCAACATACAAGACCGGCATAGTCCAGCCGATGTGGGTGACTCCCTGATGCGCCAACACCCCTCCGGTGATGAGGATAAGGTCTTCAGGAATCGGGAGCCCGAACCCAGCCAGGACCAGTACGAGAAAGAGACCAAAGGTGGTAAACTGCTCCAAATAGGAACTGAAAAACTCAAACATACGTCCGGCCAGTCATAAACGGAACGAAAACTCCGTCATTGAGTAGCGGTTTTCGCAGGAAATTCCAGGGTAAGGTTGTTCACTGCAGAACGACACCACCAATGGTGAGGGACCGAGCCAAAAAGTCAGACTGCACAAGGCAATGGCAAGGGAAACACAAGCCAGCGTTTTCGTCGGCAAAGCGACGACATTCCCAACGAGTAACCCATCTTGCGCGCCAACAGCAGGAGGAACCAGCTGACTGGCCTGTCCACGCGAGGACAGACCCACACCTGCAACCGCGGTCAAGAGAACCGCGCACCCCATCCGTCCCCTTCCTCGTCCCATCTTACATCCTTGCCCCGTCTTAAGGTGTCCCCCAGTCGTGCGCGGCCCTTGCCCGGAGGATCTCCCCCGAAAGCTCGGGAACCATAGCGGGCAGTGTGAGAGGGGTCAAGGAGAGGGGAAGGGGAAGGTGCGGAGCGAAACATGCAGAGTGCAAAGGTTACGCGGCAGGGAAGTGTTCCTTCTTCACTCTTCATTCCTTACTCTTTATGGTACAGTCCTCAGCAAAACACCGCACTGGAGGGAATACGTATGTCAATCAAACCAGGCTGGGAAGGACGCTTCTACGAAGACTTTGAAGTGGGGGACGTTTACCGCTGCCGTCTCGGACGGACGGTCACAGAGACAGATAATACTTGGTTTACCTTGCTCACGTGCAATACGAACCAGATTCATTTCAACAACGAGTATGGCAAACAGACGGAATTTGGCAAATGTCTGATCAATAGTGGACTCACACTGGCCATCGTGGCAGGGCTGGGGGTGGCAGACGTCAGCGAGAATGGTTTCAATTTGGGTTGGGATAACATCACCCTGCCGAACCCGGTCTTCGCTGGCGATACCCTGTACTCTGAGTCCGAAGTGTTAGAGAAACGGGAATCGAGGTCGAAACCGCAATGGGGAATTATCAAAGTCCACACGCGCGGCTTCAAACAGGACGGGACGCTCGTTGTTGAATACACCCGCAATGTGATGGTGTGGAAACGCGCACACGCGCCGCAGCGAAACTTGTTTCCAGAGGTGCAGGAGAGGTAGGAGCGCCGCTTGTGGTGTATTGGGGCTGCTCTTCTCCGAAGCTGAAGAATTCTGCGTTGCTCTTGCGACTCCAGAGGAACTCGTCATGTGGGACGGAGCAGGAGTCTCTTCCTTCTTTATCGGCTCCTGAAACCAAGCTTATGACCTGAAGGACAAAAAAATCTAGGTTTTTATTCGATGTGTACTTCCCCCGTAGCCTTCAGCAGGGTACAGTGCTCCCTTCCATGTCCCGTCTGACACAGACCGCCGTTGCTGCTGCTAGCGGTGTTGTGCTGGCCCTTGCTTTTCCTAAGGTAGACCTGAGCCTTCTTGCCTGGGTCGCTTTCCTTCCGCTCCTGTGGATCATCAGTGAATGCACGCCGGGACGCGCATTCACCTATGGCTGGGTCTCGGGCATGGGATTCTATCTCTGCACGGTCTATTGGGTCGTGCATACCATCGGGCTCTACAGCAACATCCCTCCTGTCATTGCGGTTGGACCGCTGCTGTTAATGTGTACAATCCTGGCTGCGTACACGGGAGCGTTTGCTGCTGGACTGCGCTTCTATCAGCGAGGGCAAGGTTCCATCGTCCTTCTCGGTCCGTTGCTCTGGGTGGCTTTGGAATGGGTCCGGTCGTTCTTCTTTATCGGATTTCCCTGGGTAAGCTTGGGGTATTCCCAACACAGCTACCTGAACCTCATCCAGTTCGCTGAGGTGACAGGCGTCTATGGCATTTCTGCGTTGGTGATTTTTGTGAACCTCGTAGGCTTTATTGTCCTCCACGAGCGTGGTCCAGGACGCGGCCGTTTGCTTCTCATCGCGGTCCTTTTGGTGTGCGCGCTCTCCTTCTGGGGCTCCTGGCGACGTGACCAGCTGGCGGCGCTTCCCTCAGCCCATCGTCTGCGCGTCGCTTTGATCCAAGGCAACATCGAGCAGGATAAAAAGTGGGATCCTGAGTTCCAGGAGACAACCATCGCTCGCTACGAACAACTGACTCGTGAGGCTGCGGCTCAAGGGGTAGATTTAATTGTCTGGCCGGAGACCGCCGTGCCATTCTTTTTCCAATCGGACCTCACCTATCAAGAGCGGCTTTTGCAAATAGTGAGAGAGACCAAAACTCCCTTGCTCTTCGGCAGCCCTGCCTTTCGGCAAAAGGATAGGGCAACCGTGACTCTTTTTAACCGTGCCTATTTTCTTTCTGCTGATTCCGCGGTGCTGGGCTTTTATGACAAGATAAAACTCGCTCCGTTTGGTGAATATATTCCTTTCCATGAGAGTTTCCTGTTTTTTCTCGATAAACTAGTCGAAGGCATCGGTAACTTTGCTTCCGGTACGACCCATACGGTATTCTCCTTATCCAAAGAGAAATTTAGCGTGCTCATCTGTTATGAAGGGATCTTCCCTGACCTCGCTCGCCGTTTCGTGGTTGGTGGGGCAGGGTTTTTGGTAAACATCACCAATGATGCCTGGTTTGGCCGTACCTCGGCGCCTTATCAGCATTTGGTCATGGAGGCGATGCGGGCAGTAGAAAATCGCGTCCCTTTACTACGAGCGGCGAACACGGGGTTTTCGGCAGTGGTCGATTGGGACGGGCGGGTGCGTGCCCAGACTGCTCTCTACGAAACGGCCTTTTTGGTAGCAGAAGTGACTTGGCCGCAGGTCACCACTTTCTACACCATTTACGGCGATGTGTTTGCCCGGTTGTGTGCTCTGGGCACGGTGCTTATGTTAGGATACGGTTATTTTAAGAAACGTACGTACAAGAGCGGAGGATTTCATGCTGGCAGAAGTCAAAGAGAAACTCGCTGAGTTAGATGTCCGAGTTGAGAACCTCGGGAGGCGACTTTGACAT
>CAZAYE010000209.1:0-6291 GCA_964489255.1 uncultured Enterobacteriaceae bacterium | reverse complement strand
GGATACGCGGTGGGGGGACATCGGTGTGCTGAGCGAGCAAGGAGAGTTGCTGGGTTACCCAGCGCTGCAACGGCCCTGGTAAAAAGCGGGCTGAGCGAATCTTGCCAAAATACTCCCTGACCCACCACCGCGCCCGTTCTGTCTATTGCTTTATGCGCCCGTCTCGATCGAGCACGATGACTCCCCGCTCCCATTCTTCCACCACCCACCGTCCCAGCCGCACGAGCTGTAGCTGCCTGTGGGTGACTGCCTCGGCGTTGTGGTAGGCCTGAATCAGGTGGGGACGAAGCAGTTCGAGCAGTTGCCGCTCGCGCTCAGAGAAGTCCGGCCGGCTGCGGTTCAACGCGATACCGATCACCAGCGGTGGAGGAGCGGGAAGAGTGATCGCAATCTGATGCTCTATTCCTATCGACCGAAAGAACTCGTTGTACAGCGCCAAACGATGGAACTGACGTTGGGTCAAGAAGTCCGAGATCTTCAGGGCTCGACCGTCGTTGGTCTGTTGGTAATGGCGAATAAGTGGGCGTTCGTGCATGTGCGTGACAAAAGCTTGTGCATCACGAACGTTGGGCTCTAGGACTGCCGCAATTCTTGCTTGCCGTGGGTTCACCTCGTTATAGCCACTGACCTCCGTAGGAATGAGGCGGGACAGGAGAGAGAGGATAGAGGCAGGGAAAGTCTCTAGGTCGAGGTTGGTGTACAGCTCGCGGAGAGTTGTGAGGAGGTGACGCAAATCGTCCTGGGTGAGGTGCTCCATGGGCGGCTCGATTCTTATCGGGCTTATACGACATTTGTCGGATTGACGGCAAGGCTCTCGTGCTGCTAGTCCCACAAAGCCTCTGAGGCAGTTCGCGGGAAAATCTATGCAGTACCGAGCACGACGTCTCAGCTTGCTCCGGAAGAGTGGGCTGTTCGCCCTCGTGATCGTCAGCCTGTGGCTAGTTCAGATGCCCTCTTCCCAGCCGGTCGGGACCACCTACTACGTCAACAACGCCGACCCCACCTGTGGGGGTCCTTTACTTCAGGGACGATCTCCATCAGTTGCATCTGGAGAGAATTGAACTCGAAAAAGCGATCGCGGCGGGCCGACGTGATATGGAGGCGATACGCTCGTGGACCGCACCCGAGCATCAGCACGCACAAACATTTGCCAGCCTGTTTGATCGGCTTGCACAGAGCAAGACTGCCCCTCAGCTTGAGCCCCAGGACGCTCGGCAGTTGCAGGGTCGAGTCAGTGAGATTGTCATGGACCTGACAACGCTGAGAGGACAGATTCGCGGCTACAAGTTTTCTGAGGACAGTCGGACGCGCTTTCAGCAAAGTCTGCTCGAAACCGTGGATTCACAGATTGAGATAGCCAATGCCTTGCGTGCTTTGGTTCAGGGCTGGGAAAGTTTCTCTGTTGAAGAACGCGAACCCCGTTTCCAGTCGGCTCGGGAAAAGGCGTTGCAGCAGTTCGAAAAACAGATGCAACATCAAACCGTTCTCCAAGGGGCAATGGCAGCGCAGTGGGAAAAGACCAAGGATGACGAAAAACAGCAGGCGACAATAATAAAGTCGATGACGGACACGAATATTAAACGAGAACTGGCGATGCTGGGCATAGTGGCCGGCGTCGTGCTTCTGCTTGTTTTTTTGTTCGTGCCTCACCGGGAGGGGCAGAGTCAGGCTTTGACATCTAAACAGCGACATCGGGTCGGCTGTACCTTTAGAGTCAGGTCTTGAATTATCAGTGTAGCTTCGTTGGGCTGAGCTTGTGAAGCCCAACGTTGTTGCCTTGGGGGTTAGGTCTTGAATTATCAGCATGGACTACCACCCCTGGCGCTTGACCAGACCGCTGTGGCGCAGGGGAAGAGGGTCAGGTCTCGTTGAATCATGCATTTTAGCACGGCTGAAACTCAGTCGCCGGGAGGCCACCAACCTGCGCTGGCCCAGAGTCTGCGTGTAACTATGATCACCGGGTTGTTCAGCTGAAGTGCCGCGATAGTCGCGCGCCCGGTCGGGGGCAGGCCGACGATTTCCGTCCCGTCTTCGTTCCAGCGAAAATGCTCGTCCCACCTCTCCCGGCGTGGATTAAACAGAACGACAATCGCCGAGGTTTGCGGATCTGTGACGTTGGTCTGGGTGCCCTTAAATTCGTTGTGGGTGTTGGGCACCGGCTTAGCGACCCTTTGCCCAACTTACCATTGCTCCACCTGTGGGTGGGGGGCGTTGCGGTATTTACGGACGCTCCTTCCACTTGAGCCCTTTATCGAACAGGGCAATGAAAATCCCCCCGAGACCAATAAGCGCGGCGATGACAAACACGGTAGTGAGTGCGTCCATTATTTGATCTCCCGTCCATCAAGCAACCATCCTGCCAATCCCAACAGAGAGGTTGCAACAAGTCCTACAACACTTTGGTGAAGGGTGAGTCCTCCTGTCTGGGCAATGGGCGTCACAAACAGGAGAGTCAGGACGACTTTCGCCATATCCCAAAAGAACTTGGCCAAGTTGTCCTTCTGCTTCTCCGTGCGAACAATCCGCATACCTCCTGCTTGTACCGCAGAAATTCCGCTGGAACCACTATCGCCGGATCCCATGCGCGACTGGCTTGCTGGCGTATGACCCGCTCACTCTGTTCGCTCTGTGACGCATGGCGCGCTCACTGCGCTCACTCTAGGGCGTATAGCACCGTAGCCCGGGTGGAGTGCAACGGAACCCGGGAGGTGATCCCCCCGGCTGACATCCGGGCCACGGAGGCAAGCGGCCAAAGAGCCGAGCACAGGGATCGTGTGGTAGGTGCCGTTGCATTGTAGTGTAGTTGGCACATACTTTCCCTTTTCTGGCAGGGACGTTGCGGCATTAGCGTCGTAGGTTGGGCGTCGCGGGTGCAGCCCAAGCGGTCCCTTATGGGGGTGTTCTTCCGTTCACCTCCAACACCAGCCGCACTCCGGCCCATACCTGTTGGAGTACGCGGTGGGAGACCGTGCCAATCTTCTCCTGTAAGTACGCGCGATCAATCGTCTGAATCTGGGTGACATTGACGACGCACGGCTTCGGAAGGTTTGCCTCCCCCCGGCGTAGGCGGACGTTCCCCGGGAGTGCGGCATAGCGGAGTTTGGAGGTGAGTGCCGCCACCACGACCGTGTTGAGACGGCTCTGGTTAAACCGATCGTGCTGCAGGATGAGAGCAGGCCGGCGGCCCCAGGGTTCTGAACCCCGACCTGCTGCAAAAGCTACCCAGTACACTTCTCCCTGATGGATTACCATTCCTCTGGGGTCCATGGGCTCATCCGGAGAAACTCATCGGCCGTGCGCTTTTGCTCTGCCACGAGGGTCTCATCGGCAAAGAGCGCATCAATCTGCGCGGTAATATCGCGGTCCCTTTTGGCCCGTGTCACGCGCGACAGAATGGTGGCGATCACACGGCTCCGGGACTCGCCCCGTTGCGCCGCGAGCCGATCGACGGTGTCGAGCACCGGCTCGGGCAAGGAGATAGCAATTTTTCTCATCGGCATAGAATCCTCTGCTTGCGGAATAGAGGTGGCACTCTCGCTCTTCAGGTAGCTTCTTGGTATTCCTTGATGTTCATACCATCGCAGGCTTGGCTCCCGCAAGTCAGGGCCGTAGTTTCGGAGTTCCGTAGATGCTATGGGCTTCGTAAGTCGGGCTGAACCCTTCGCCCGGGCTCAGGGCAGGCTTCGTGAAGCCCAGCGTTATCCGGTGTTGGGCGCCGCTGCACAGGTGTCCAACCTACACTGCTGCCTGCAATCATTTCTTCGCAACCGCCAACTTTCCTCCCCTCCTTGCCAAAAGACTCACAACCTGGACATTAGAGCGGAAGGAGATTTTTCCATGAGTACACCTCAGGAGCGCACCGTTCTTGCTGGGGATTATCGCGTGCGCGTTTTCGAAGCGGGCCAAGGTGAACCGCTGCTCCTCTTGCACAGTGCGATGGGTGCAGGAGTATGGACCGCGGGAATTGACCGACTGGCCCAACATTTTCGGGTTCTGCTGCCGGATCACCCCGGCTTTGGTCCATCACCCCTGCCAGATTGGCTCGTCGGGATGGATGACATGGTATTCCATTATCTCGACCTGCTTGACGGCTTGGGCCTGCGTGAACCTGTGCATCTCGCTGGCGTTTCGTTCGGTGGCTGGGTTGGGGCGGAATTCGCCGCGTTTCATCCTGAACGGGTGAAGAAACTCGTCCTCATTGACGCGGCCGGTCTACGCATTCCTGCTGTACCGATCCCTGACGTCTTCCGTCTCCCCCCTCAAGCGGTATTACCTCTGGTGTTTCACGACCTCTCCAAGGCGATGTCTCTCATGCCCAAGGATTTGGGACCAGACACTCTGGTACAGCTGTTCCACGACCGCAGCGCCTTCGCGCGTCTCGCCTGGAATCCGTATCTGCACGACCCCAAACTGCCACGCCGGCTCAGACGAGCGGCTGTACCCGCACTGATTGTGTGGGGGAATCAAGACCAACTCATTGCGCCCACCTATGCTGAGGAATATAAACGCCTCTTGCCCTCTGCACAGGTAGTTTACCTTGACCAGTGTGGACATGATCCGACTATCGAACAGCCAGACGAGTTTGCCCGAGTGGTGGTGGAGTTTTTGCGGAAATAGCTGTTAGCTCTTAGCTTTTAGCTGTTCGCTAGGAGAGCGAAGGACTGATACGGATTTTTAGACAAGCCGCTGCAAAGAGGAAGAAGTTCTGCTTGAATTCTCTCGGTTTTGCTTTGGCCAATAGCTAATGGCTAACAGCTAATAGCTCTTTAGAGGAGTTTCTATGCAATCCTATTTCTTTCACCTGATGCCCTGGACCGATTATCCTGAGGACTTCGACGAAAAGTATGAGTCTGCGTGGGTGACCTTCCCCAACACCTTTTACGATCCAGTCAAAGGGGCTGAACTCTATAATCGGTATCTCGACGAACTCGAGTATGCCGATACCTTGGGTTACGACGGCATCTGTGTCAACGAACACCACCAAAATGCCTATGGCCTGATGCCTTCGCCCAATATCATTGCCGGGATGTTGGCGCGACGAACCAAAAACGCCAAGATCGCCATCCTCGGCAACGGTTTGCCGTTGCGGGCCAATCCGTTACGGGTGGCCGAGGAGGTTGCCATGCTCGATGTGGTCACACGTGGCCGCGTCATCTCTGGGTTTGTCCGTGGTATCGGCTGTGAGTATTTCTCGCTCGATATCAACCCCACCTTCTCCCGCGACATGTTCTACGAGGCCCATGACTTGATCGTCCGTGCCTGGACCGAGCCGGGACCGTTCGAGCATTTGGGGACACACTACCAGTATCGCTATGTGAACGTCTGGCCGCGGCCGTACACCAAGCCGCATCCGCCGATCTGGTTACCGTCTGCGGGCAGTTCAGAGACCATCGAATTTGCCGCTCAGCATCGCTATCCGTATGTGTCGGTTTTCACGCCGATTGAGAACGTCAAACGCTTACTGGATTTGTATCGCACCTGTGCACGTGAGAAATTTAACTACGAGCCCGACCCAGCGCTGCTTGGCTATGCGCCGGGGCTGTATGTCTCTGACGATGAACAGCGTGCGCAGGACGAAGCCGCAGAGCATGGCCGATTCTTCCTCAGCAAGGCGTTCAAGATTCCGCCGCATTTCTTGATTCCGCCCGGTTACGTCACGGAAAATTCTCTGCGTGGCTTCCTCGCCACCCGTATGGGCGAAACCCGGGTGCTGGGCGCGACCATTGCCGGGACACCAGAGACCGTCATCGATCGGCTCATTGCCGACTACGACTTTCTGGATGGCTTTGGGTACATTATCGTCGGAGCCGGACCGGGGAACTCGACACACGAGCAGACGGTTAAGCACATGACCTTATTTCAGACCAAGGTCATGCCGGCACTCAAAAAATACCACACCGAGAAAACCGTTGGCCGTCGCTCGTAATGGGACGGAAGGTTTGCACGCTTGGTGAGTTTGCTTTTTGCCAAAGATTCGGCTAAAAACAGTAGGTCTAAAAAATGGTCCCGTGCGTGGGCAGACATGGGACCAGAACCAGGGAAGGAGGAGTAGCAATGAAACGAGGACTGAAGTTTTGGACTCTGTGGGTCCTGGCGTTCACAGGCATCGGCCTGAGCGGCTGCGCCATGTCGCAGAAGAAGCGAGATGGACTAACCTTAGGCGCCATGACTGGCGCGATTATCGGAGGTGGCGCTGGAGCCGGACTCGGCCCGGAAGTTGCCGACGGGGACGATGATGACAATCGTGCTATCGGTATTGGCGTTGGTGCGGTCACCGGCGCTGTGATCGGT
>CAZAYE010000208.1:1537-6299 GCA_964489255.1 uncultured Enterobacteriaceae bacterium | reverse complement strand
CTCTGCGAGGTAGTCTGTGCTAGCCTACACGATCGCTTGGTGGCCCAGATGGATGAACTTGCTCCTGCAGTGCCGACGCGCAAGCGTGCTTGATGAGAGTCGCGGAGTTCGGGTCTGGGCGAAGTCCGGGGCAAGTCCTGAGCATGTCTAAGACAAGTCCAGGACAGGTTCTCTACTTCTTTGACTCCAGACTTATTTTGACTTGTCTGTGACTTGTTTGAGGCTTGTTTTGACTCCAGACTGTTTTTGTCAGGTCGAGAGTGCGGCGATTTCTTCTTCAGCAAGTTGGCGGGTGTCGGAAAAATTCTCCAGCGATTCCCGAGTGACCAAAAAAACGGCCCGTAGCCCGAGAGGAACAATCGTGAACCCTTCCTTCTTGGTAATGCCAGAGAGCGGGCGGGTCCAGCGTCGCGAGACGAACAACGAAACCTCCTCGTTCCTACTACGGTACACTAACTGGACAAACACGCGGCCCAGAGGATAACAAATGCGTACTCCTTCCAGGTGAAAGCCTCCTGGTCCCAAGTTAGGAAGATCAGCTAGTCCTTCTTTCCGTAGGACAGCTTGCACGCTTTGGGGATCAAGCCAAGCCAGAGAGAAAGGCTGTGCTATGCTCAATTGCATCTCCGCAACCAGCGCGTCGCCAAAGGCGGTCGCCTCAGGGTCTGAGGGAGCAGAGAAAAGCTGACGACCGACCACAAGAAATAGCAGTGCCGCAGCGGCTACTCCTACCCCTCTCCAGCGTCGTACCCACGTCCGAGGGGAAAGTAGGGCTAGGAGGTGAGCCCGCACCTCAGCGATACCCTCAATCGGAACCCGGCCAGCAGCTTTGAGACGTTCATCGAAGCGTCGCAGTGTCTCCATCTCCCGCTGACAAGGGGGACACACCTCTAGGTGTTCGGCCACAGTAAAAGCATCGTGAGCGCCGAGTTCGTTATCGACGAACGGGCTCAATAATTTGCGAATGTCTTTACATTCCATGGCCCGAGGTCCTTTCTTGGTCTGTAGCAGCCGGCGCGGTCAGCCAGCGGCGGAGCTCGCGTCGTGCTCGATAGAGCCGTGACATAACCGTTCCCATAGGGATATCGAGCATATGGGCTGTTTCTTTGTAGGAGAATCCTTCCACGATTACGAGCCACAATACGTTACGAAACTCAGGGGCTAGGTGGTTGACGGCAGCAAGGATGTCTTGTCGGTTGCCTCCATCGGTATCGGGAAACAGAGGAATCACCTTATGCGACAGGTCGACGTCTTCGGCTTCCGACAATGGGTCACGCCGTTTCTTTCCGGCCGCTTTTTTCAAGACGTTCAGCAAAATTCGGAACAGCCACGCGCGACAGTTCGTCTCTGGTTCGTAGGTACGGAACGAACGCCAAGCGCGCAAATACGTCTCCTGCACCGCATCTTCGGCGCGAGCCCGGTCCCCACTCATGCGGACCGCGGTGCGTAACAGTGCTTCCAGATGGGGAATCGCTTCTTTTTCAAACGATACCCGGCTGCGCACTTCAGTTCCCTCCTCAGGCAGTAAAATTCTGTCTCGTTCTGATTTATTCCCTTGCGGGTGGCGGCCGTCAAGAGGGCAACAGGTTACAGGCAAAGGTAAAGCAGGCCATTTTCGACCTTGACCGAATAGACAGTTGCTTGGGCTGGACGCTCACTACTGCCATCACGCAAATCAAATCGCCAGCCGTGCATGGGGCATCTAATCCCTCCATCTGGGTCTGTGAACCCACGAATAAGGGGACCGCTGCGATGAGGGCAACGGTTCTTGATAGCATAGATTGCTCCCCCCAGATTGAAGAGGGCAATCTCAACGTTGTTAAGCTTGATGAGCTTGCGCCCGCCGGGCGGTAGTTCCTCGATGCGGCAGGCTTCAATCCACCGTTGGGAGTCCATCTTTGGCCGATTAGGGGAAAACCTCGCGTTCTCCCTTCGACAAGCTCAGGGCGAACGGGTCAAGTGTTAAAAAAGCGACATTTTTCCGTTCGTGCTGAGCCTGTCGAAGCACGAATTCGGCTTTTTTAAGGAACATAGCCCCAGAGCCTGACGACCTCCAGAGGATTTCCATGATAGTAGGCTTGATACTTCAAAAGCGTGTCGAGACCGTCACAGGTGCGCTCCAGGTTGGTTTCCATACCAGGAAAGTCACCCCATCCCTGCAGGTTTTTATTGGCGATGATCCAGCGCAGTCCTCGCATAATGATATCTTCCCCGCGCTCATCGCCGAGAATACGGGTGACGACCATCAGTGAGCGGGTGCAGTCCATGGTATGATCCACGTTTTCATCATCCCAGGAACCATTCGCGGCTTGCCATTCGTATAGTTTGGCCGCTCCCTTGGCGCACGACTCGCGTACACCACTGACACGGTTGTTGATCACCACGTCAGCGACCAGAGCGTCTTGGATCAGGTGGGCCGTGATCTCGACCCCGGAAGGGTGGAAATCGTTATCGTACCAACCGCCGTCGGCACTTTGGTGGTCGAGGATGAAACGCGCGCCTCGTTCCCAAGCCCGGAGGACGTCATGGCGACGGTGGGGTTCATCCAGCGCCATGACGACATTGAAGAAGCTCACTGGATGGCTCGTGGTATCAAGGTCCGCCCAACGAGGATCGACCCAGCGACCGTCGGGTCGCTGAGCATCGAGAAAATAGTCGATGGCCCTTCTCACCGAGAGGGCGAGTCGTTCATGGCGGAGGAGACGATTCCCCCGGATGAGCATCAGTCCACAAAAGGCCGAAACCCACACCGTGCTCTCCCGGTCTGCCGAGAATGGGCTCCAGCCTCCATCTACACCCTGGCAATCGACCAGCGCGAGATAATCAGCCAGGTAGTCTGGCGTGGTACGCGCATGCAAGAGCACGCGTAGAGCATGGGCGACGAGTTCTAAGTCTTGCGGTCCAGCGGTCAGGCTCCATCCCTGCTTTTCTTGCAGGAAAAAGGCGTACTCGGCTTTGAGCAGTTGATCGATCATCTCCAGATTCATCCGTGACCCTCGTTTGTGTGGTGGCTATTAGCTATTAGCTGTTAGCTATTAGCAAGACAGGAGAGGAATCGGCCCTGCTCTTCTGAGGTTTGGCTAAAAGCTAAAGGCTAAGAGCTAATTGCTGCTTATTTCACCTTCGTCCACGCGCGGCGGTAGTCTTCAAAGGTATCAATTTCCAGCCACCCTTTGTAGATATCCACACATGCCACCGTGCCGCCGCAATCGACAATCTCTTGCAGGATGTCAGTAAACGCGGCCTTTTCCCACGTCTCAGCTTCGTGAAAACTCCGGCTCTGCGAGCGTTGACCGGTTTGGTGGTAGACCGTCCGGAGCAAGCGTGCGCCCTCCTCGGAAAACATGGCGAGGCCGACAAACTCACCATCCGCCTCCTCCGGAGGCAGGTGGCGACCAATGCGAGCGAGGGTAGTGCCTTCGGCGGTGGGCAAGAAGCGATAGCCAGTCTGAGGCGGTTGGTGGGTGATGACCAAGTCGGGGTTCTTCGCGCGCATCTCCTCCACTGTATGCGCATGATCGCCCCAAGCCCGGTCCACTACGACGCTGACATCAGCCTGTGATTTGAGCAATTTTTCCAGGATGGCCGGATCAAAAATGATATCCGAGTAAAGGAAGAGGAACCGCCCGGACATCTCGGTTTCAGCCAAGAACAACGAGACAAGTTCGCCGGTGTCGCGGAAGCGGTCGTTGTCGTAGTAGCGCACATTGGACAGATTGATCTGTTCCTTGCGATAGCCGCGCACCACCACCACATCCTTTACTCCGCACTCATTGAGCGCATGGATCTGGCGTTCCAGGATCGTCTGGCCTTTGATGTCCAGCATCGCCTTGGGCCGGTCTTCGGTAAGCGGCAGCAATACTTCATCGAAGCCAGCGGCGATGATGATGGCAGTGACCTCATGCCCGCCAGGCAAAAGAAATTTCTGCTCGTTGGCTTGCAGGTCCGCTACCCCGACCAGTTCGTAAATCTCAGGCAGCGTAGCGATGCGATCGTCCACCGCCGCCGGCCGGCCTTCATGTTTGAGGATAGCCAGAGCCTCACGCATGGCTTTGACCGCGGCGCGTAACGCCTGGTTGGCAAAGATGACTAATTTGAAGCCGGCGGCGGCAAGATCGGCGGCGGTGACGCCGGCATAGGTTGTCGGCACGGCGACAAGCGGGCAGGCGCCGTCCCAGGCTGTAGTGAAATCTTTGAGTTCGTCAAACGTAGCAGACTTCGAGTGCACCAGCACGGCATCTGCACCAGCCTCAGCATACGCGCGGGCGCGCTTCAGCGCCTCTTGCGTGCCCCAGCCGGCGATAAACGCCTCGGTCCGTGCGATGACGACGAAGTCAGGATCATTCCGCGCCGCCTTGGCCGCCTGAATCTTGCGTGCATGCTCTTCAGCGAGAACCAACTCGCGCCGCACGCCCGCGTAAAAGCTACAGCGTTTCGGGAAGATGTTATCCTCGATACAAATTCCGGCTGCGCCCGCCCGTTCATACTCGGCAACGGTACGCATAACGTTGATAGCGTTGCCGAAGCCATTGTCACAGTCACCAATAACGGGGATGCGAACTGCGTCACTCATGCGGCGCACGGCATCAAGAGTTTCACTCATGGTGATGATATTAGCATCGGGCAGCGCGCTGGCTGCGGAGATGCCGAAGCCGCTGGCCCAGATCGCATCAAAGCCGGCTTCCTCGGCGAGCTTAGCGGACAGTGCGTCATGAGCGCCCAGAGCCAAAGCCGGACCAGGCCGGCGAAACAGCGCGCGCAG
>CAZAYE010000208.1:0-1527 GCA_964489255.1 uncultured Enterobacteriaceae bacterium | reverse complement strand
GACATAGTGGGCAAAACTATACGGTCCGTGGTCTGGAGCCGCAAGACCCTAAAGGAAGCTTGATCTCCTCCGTTTACCGGCCGAACGCTTTCTTTTTTTCCTCTGCTTCGTGATAAAGCAGGGTGAAGCCAAGTCCCGGAGGCAGTTTCTCTGGGCTACGCCAATGCAAGCCTGATCCTTTCCCCTATTTTCCCCACGGCAAAGTATGGTGGGCAGTGCCCACCATACAACGCTATACGGTCTGGGGCCGATAGAACAGGTTGCAAAAGGCGGGGAAATGTGTCATAGGAGGGCGTTCTCCTACGCCTGAGACTACTACCAAGACTGACGACAACTTGTGCTGCTGTGACGTGGTGTATAGGCTCTCCCCGGGCCTCTCCCCTCTGCGGCTCAGTGCACGTTACCATCCCGGCGGAACGGCGGGGGAGAGGAGGCTCTTATGAAACCGCGTACGATGGCGTGGGGCATCATCATCACAGGTGGGATCATGGGGGCACTGCTGGGCGCTGGGACGGCCGGGGCGCGGCCGGGCGGCCTGCCGCAGTGCCTAGCCGAGCTCAATACCTGTAACACGGACCTGGGAACGTGTAACGCCGACCTGACCCAGGCGCAGGGTAACCTGACGACCTGTAACAGCGACCTAGGGACGTGCACCACTGGTCTGGGGACCTGCAATACCAGTCTCACCCAGGCACAGGATAACCTGGCTACCTGCAACACCACCCTGGGGACATGCACCACAGATCTGACCCAGGCACAGGGTAACCTGGCTACCTGCAACAGCGACCTAGGGACGTGCACCACCGACCTCGCTGCATGTCAGGCGGCAACCTGCGGCAACGGGATAGCGGAGTTCGGCGAGGCGTGCGACGGGGCGAACCTGCAAGGTGCGACCTGTGCCACTGCCACCGAAGGGTTTACGTACGGGACGCTAGCCTGCAGCGCCAGCTGTACGCTCGACACCAGCCAATGTACCAATGACCGCTTTGTGGACAACGGCAACGGAACGATCACAGACAACCAGACGGGGCTGCAGTGGGAGAAGAAGAGTGATGACGGGGGTGTCCACGACAGGGACAACGTCTATCAGTGGTCCGCCAGCGGCATTGCGCCGGACGGGAGGGCGTTCACGGTGTTTCTAGCCGCGCTTAATAACTGTCTGAGTAGCGACGGCGCGACGGTGGCGGGAGGCTTTGCGGGCCACTGCGACTGGCGGCTGCCGACGATCGTTGAGTTGCAGACCATCCTCGATTGCAGTAGCGGCAGCCCCTGTGTCGATCCCGCGTTCAACACCGGCTGCACGGCTAACTGCACCGTGACTACCTGTAGTTGCACCGCCGCGTCCGTCTACTGGTCATCTACCTCCTTCGCCGGCGACCCGGGCGGCGCGTGGGACGTCTTCTTCAACTTCGGCAATGTGTTCGCCAACGGTAAGGACAACGACTTCCACGTGCGTGCTGTGCGGGGTGGCTCGTGATTGGTTATTTGATCATTTGAGGGATTTGATTATTTGATATGGGGGTCTGG
>CAZAYE010000207.1:1761-6314 GCA_964489255.1 uncultured Enterobacteriaceae bacterium | reverse complement strand
CCAAAACTGCTGAGCCGAGAGTGTGAACGTGGTGGTAGGATTCAGCCAACGAATCCACTGGTTGTGATCAACGCCAAGGTTCCACGCGTAGGCGTCCCGCGTCTTCACCGCACCCATCCGGCTCCCCCCTTCACTAGAAAAAGGTCCGTCAGGAAGGAACGCCGGATTCACAGGGGCCACTAGGGTAAGAAACCTCTGTACGGCAGTGACCGGATCGAGGTCGTGAAAACCCCTAGTGACTGGCGTATCGCGAAAATACGCGACCTCGGAACGAATAGTGGTGTAGGTGTAGAAGAGCGGACTTTCTAGTCCAACAAAAAGTCCGGTCAGGGCGTTGAGCGGAAAAGAGAGAGAGGCGCCGGTAATTTGCACCCGCTTGGCATTCACAAAGGAGCGGATGTTTCTTTCTATCGCCGCTGGAGTTCCCAGCAAAAGCCCACCCGGCGTTCCCGCTCCCCTGAACCCCATTGTCGGGTCGTTGGGTCCCCAGGGATTGGCGGTCGGAACAGGAGCCGGGAAACCAACGCCGCCTAAGTCCCACAAGAGGTGATCCGCGGTTGGGGAGATGATCCCTGCCCGCACGTAGGGGAGATCTGACCAGGTGTAGTAGTGGGCCAAGGAGAAGGTAAAGTCCCGGATGGTACCGATGAGGCGTGCTCCTCCCCTGCCGTCTTCCAGATTGCTGTGCGGCCCCGCGGCCCGCACCGAGCAACGAATCCTCTGCTCTTTGACGGGAGAGTCCCGACTGCGAAAGAAGGGATCCCCACACGAGGTCCTGCCTATGGCAATCGGAACGGTGGCGCCCGCCACGGTCCAGAAACTGCCCTGCAGGGTAGTGGTGGCAGCAGTCTCGTTATCTATAGAGTAAAAGCCTTCAAGGGTGAGATCTTGGATGGGCCCCACGGCGCCAAAGCTCCACCCCACACGCAGCATGTTCAGCGGGATCCGCCGCTCGTCCAAGTCAGTAAGAAATCCGCCAAAGTTGTTGTCCAAGGGGTTAATCTGGTCTAGGAGCCGAAAGCCATCCGTCTCCCCCCAGGAGAGGTTTTGCCGGCCAATACGCAGGAAGAGCGGTCCTTTTGTGAGGTTCACGTAGGCCTCAAAGAGACGGAGCTGCCACAGCGCCTCTTTGAGGCGCCGGCGGGAGGACTCGTACTCGAACTCCGCATGACGGCTAAACTGCCCCGGGTACGCTTCCTGCACCTGCCCAAAGTACTTAGCCCGGTGGTTGGTCCCTCCTTGGCGCAAGCGAGCGGCTTTGTTCCCGCCCCACTCCCACACCCCGTCATACTCAAAGCGCGTATTGAGGTAGTAGTCAAAGTTGTTGAGGTTCAGAAACTGAAAGACCGGCCCGATAAGAGAAGACTCTCGAGTCAGCCGGGCGAGGTTATGCCGCCACTCCAGGGTCGCAAAATTCCTGTGCTGAACCAGGTTGCCCCGCTGCCAGAGTCCCTTGAATTGGCCGATCTCATCATTCGACAAGGCCCAGGTGGCTCGTGTATAGAAAATCCCGGTCAGACTCATTTCCCGCCGTTGGTCGAGGGGAAAACCCCAGGCCACAGGGGTGGAAACAACCAGGAAACTCAGTAGCCCAACAATCCCCTTGCCAATCCACCCTGTCACCCGCATGATGCCCCTCCTTCTTCGAGTCGGTTCCGCAATCGCAAAGCGAGCTTACGGGCCGATCGTCTTGACGCATTGGACAGCAGGATTCTGTTGATCAACCAGCACAGCCCCTGCATCGTCCTTTAAGGTGATGGTGGCGGTCCCAGCGCTGGTGTTCACGTCCACCACCCCGTAGGAGAAGGCGTCAAGATGACGGCAGTCCACCTCAACGATACTGATGAGACCATTGATGGCGGTCAAGCCAGTAGGACCGAACCGGCTCAGGGTGGACTCCTGCAAAGTGGTGGTAGCCACAGGTCCTGTCACAAACTCTTCAGCAATGGGCGAGGGGTCGGCAAAGTTGTCGATGAAGACCTGGTTGATCCCGTTGGCGTGGAGGTCGGTGGTCAGAAAGATGACGTTCCTGATGTTGTTGTCGCGGATGAAGTTGAGGATCTCTGTTCGCTCAGCATCGTAGCCTTCCCAGCGGTCGTAGGGGAGGGCGTACAGTTGCTGGATAGGGACCTCGTTAATGACGAACTTGAACTTGGCCGTGGAACTCAACAGGGCGTTCTTGAAGAGTTGTTTCTGGACGCTGCCTAGCAGGGTGCGCGAGGGATCAGAGATGGCAGCCAAGCAGTCAGGCGGGGGTAACGATGGCAGGCCGAACGAGGGCCGCAAGTTGGTGGGCAGGGTAGGGGCCAAGTCGGAGGAACCAGGAGTGAAGGAACACACTGCCTCGACGTCAGCACTGCGACAGGAACGTTCATCCAAGATAATGATGTCCGCATCTCTCCCCCAGTGGAACACGCGGAACAAGGGGGGGCCGGCGCAGGTCGGGTCGCTGGGCAGGTTCGCCTCTGAGAGGGGTAGGTATTCCAGGAAGGATTGCCGGCCAATCGTAAAGAAGGTCTGATCGACGGTCTGGCCGTCCCAGTCATTGCGGACCTCGTGGTCGTCCCAGATGGCGTAGGTGGACGTGGCTTTCAGCAGGTTGCGCAGCGCGGCGATCTCACGGTTCTCCTTGTAGAGCCCGCGGTACTCGGCCAAGGTCTGGGCGTTGGGCAGACCGCCCCCACGGAAGTCGGCATAGACCGTGTCGCCCAGATACACGAAGAAGTCGAGGCCTTCGAGGCGGGCGGCGTCCAGGGCCTCGAAGTTGTTGTAGAAGGGCACGCCTGCCACCTTGCTACCATCCGAATCTCCGGAGAAAGCGAAACGCAGGTTGACCGGCACCGAAGGCAACGGTGCCGTTTTGAAGGTACCGACTTCGCTCACGGCAGAACCCTGGCGCCAGCGATAGAAGTAGGTGAGACCAGGCTGGAGGGGCGAAACGGTGGTCTTGGTGGTGAAATCGTTGCTCGCCGCGGCCAGGGCGGTTTGGGTAAGGGTCGGGGTCTGGAAAGTGGAGTCGGTGGAGACTTCCACCGTCAGTGTGGCCTCCTGGTTGCTGCGGGTCCAGAGGACCACGCTGGAAGACATGACGTCACCGCTAGCGACGCCTTGGGTAAAAGGAGAGACAATGACGAAGTTCTGGATGCTTTCTTGCCACACCAGATCGACACTATTCCCAGCCTGTGGGAAGTTCGGGACGGTACACCCGCCGCTGAGCCCCTGCAGAAACTCTCCCCCCAGGGTGGTCACGGTAAACGTGACGTCGGCAAACAGCACCCCGTCCGCGAAGGCGCGCACCCGATGGAGGCCGTCGCCCGACAGGTTCCAGTTCCACGTCAGGCCGAACCCGTTATTGTCATCGCCACAGGCGCCCTGGGTGTCGCCCCGGGTCGTGCCGTAGGCCGCCCGCAGCCGTGGGCCCTCATCGATCTGGATTTCGATCAGGATTGCCTGACACACCCAGCCCCGAATCAGCGCAATGCCACTTTGCCGGGACCCAGGCCCCGGATCCTCTAGTAGCCGGCTCCCATCGCCAGGGTTCCCGCTGCCACCTCCATTACCTTTGACAATGACGAAGTTCTGGATGCTTTCTTGCCACACCAGATCGACACTATTCCCAGCCTGTGGGAAGTTCGGGACGGTACACCCGCCGCTGAGCCCCTGCAGAAACTCTCCCCCCAGGGTGGTCACGGTAAACGTGACGTCGGCAAACAGCACCCCGTCCGCGAAGGCGCGCACCCGATGGAGGCCGTCGCCCGACAGGTTCCAGTTCCACGTCAGGCCGAACCCGTTATTGTCATCGCCACAGGCGCCCTGGGTGTCGCCCCGGGTCGTGCCGTAGGCCGCCCGCAGCCGTGGGCCCTCATCGATCTGGATTTCGATCAGGATTGCCTGACACACCCAGCCCCGAATCAGCGCAATGCCACTTTGCCGGGACCCAGGCCCCGGATCCTCCAAGTTCGCCTGCGCCCACAGCGATCGAGGCGAGGCGAAGCCCAGGAGCAGCGTGGCAAGCATCACTGTTAGTCGAGGCAGGACAACGGAGCGATCATTCCACATGGCTTCTTCCTCCCACGCTTCACGCCAGCTCTTTGAGCAGCGCCCTTGCCTCGTCGAACCCACCAAGTCGCAGAACATCACGGTGAGAGGTAGTGGAGCCGCACACTCGTTACAGAATTTCGCCCCGGCACGGTTCTCGTCCCCACAATTCGGACAGCGCATTCCCTTCTCTCCCCGGAAACTGTGTCAACAGTGCACAGCCGCATATATCACACGGCAGACAAATGCCAAGCCTGCAGTAGGGAGAGGAGAAAATTTGTGGTTAGTCAGTGGCGGAACTCACTTCAACCCTGCCAGGTGCAGGCCGGCAAGATAACGCTCTGAGACGGCGGGATCTTTAAGGGGAACCATCTGCCCCAATTGCTCCAGAGAGAAATTTGGACTGAGCTGCAGCACTGCTGCCGCCTCAGCGCGGGCCTCTTCCTCCCAGCCTAACTGAAGTATTCCACCCCTCGTAAGAAGTAGTCATAGGCTTCCAGGTTGTCGGTGGATTT
>CAZAYE010000207.1:0-1661 GCA_964489255.1 uncultured Enterobacteriaceae bacterium | reverse complement strand
AGTATTCCACCCCTCGTAAGAAGTAGTCATAGGCTTCCAGGTTGTCGGTGGATTTACGCACCAGGACCCCTTGCTCCCACAATGTTAACTGCAGTTTCAGAGTCCCCACGATCTTCCGCACGATCTCATCCTGCAGAGCAAAGATGTCCTGCAGCGGTCGGTCATAGCGCCCGGCCCACACGTGGTGGCCCGTGGTGGCATCGATTAATTGGGCGTTGATCCGCACTTGGTCGGCAGCTCTGCGCACACTGCCTTCCACTACATACCGCACCCCCAGCTCCCGACTCACCTCTTGCACCTTTACAGCTCTGCCCTTGTAGGTGAAAGCCGAGTTACGGGCGATGACAAAAAGGTTGGCAATCCTGGAAAGGTCACTAGTGAGGTCCTCGGTGATGCCGTCGCTGAAGTAGTCCTGCTTGGGGTCCTCGCTCATGTTGAGGAAGGGCAGCACGACGATGGAGGGCTTATTAGGCAAGGGCAAGGCCGGCGGCGCGGCTTCAGTTCTGAGTGCTGAGTCCTGAGTACTGAGTGAAGGACGAGAGAGATACCAGCCAGCTATGAGTGCTGCTGCAATGAGTACCAGACCACCCACAGCCGCCGCCGCCCAGTTATGGTGGGCCATGCCCACCCTACGAAGCTTTGGACTTTCCTCTTTTGACGTTGAACGTGGAACGTGGAACGTGGAACTTGCTTTCTCCTCTAACCATACCCGCCACACCCGTATTGGCTTTGCGATGTTCTTCAGCGCCTGTTCTCCTAGATCCTCATACGCGAGAGCTAACCGATTCCTCACCTGATCGTAGACTACCTCTGAAATACAGATCCCGCCCGCTTCGGCTAAGCCTTCTAGTCGCACCGCGATATTGACACCATCGCCATAGATCTCGTCTCCTTCCACCACCACTTCTCCAAGATTGATCCCGATGCGAAACTCCACCCGCCGGGCGACTGGTACCTCTGCATTACGAACCTGCAACTCCTGCTGCATCTCCACCGCACCCTGCACCGCCTCCACCACGCTGGGAAACTCGGCCAGCAGGCTATCCCCGCGGGAGCCGATGGCGCGGCCACCATGCTGTCCAACCAAGGTCCTCATTCGCTCGAGATAGGAAGCGACGGTGCGCAGCGTCGTCACCTCATCCTCGCCGATCAGGCGACTGTAGCCTTTGACATCGGCATGCAGGATCGCAGCCAGCTTGCGGGTGACGCTCTGTGGTTCCATGGGAGGCTCCCATCAAGGTACTGGGTATCAGACCGAACTCTATGCGAAATGCGAGAACGCTGTCAATCAAGGAATATCAATTCTCGATTCATATTGTGCCAATCCTCGCTCGTGCTTCGACAGGCTCAACACGAACGGGTTTTCTCCACGGGGTGTCTCCTTTCCCCGTTCGCTCTGAGCGTAGCCGCGTCAGCGGCGAAGTCGAAGAGCGCGATCCGAGCGGGCGTGCTGGCCTTCGACTGCGCTGCGCTACGCTCAGGCCGAACGGCAATGAGAACAACAGCGAGTGAGGCAGTGTACGAAGGTCATGTGGTCTGTTCAGAAATAAGGACGCAAGTCATTGATTTCGTTATGGGTGGCGACGCTCGCGTCATGATTGGCTGATTTAGATATCGTCACTGTTACCATCAATTATCCAGCAATGGGCCCATGAACCGAT
>CAZAYE010000206.1:0-6327 GCA_964489255.1 uncultured Enterobacteriaceae bacterium | reverse complement strand
GATCATGCCTAGTCTCGTGGGCTCGGAGATGTGTATAAGAGACAGATAGAAGCGCGCGGCCTCCCACATACCAAAGATGTTTTTTGCTCCCCGTTGCCCCAGGTAAATTTCGTTTAGATAATTCTCCAGGATTTCTAACTTGGAATAATGATGTTCAACAATGATAGCGATACAGACCTCGGTCAGCTTGCGGCGCAGAGTTCTTTCCTGCGATAGAAAAAAGTTCTTCACCAATTGCTGAGTCAACGTGCTCCCGCCTTGGGCCGTCCGTCCAGCCATCAGGTTCGCCCAAGCAGCACCGACAATACGCCATAGATCTATCCCCTCGTGCTCAAAGAACCGTTGATCTTCTGCGGCCAGGAGGGCTTTCACCAGGAGCGAAGGAACATCGTACAGCTTGATCACCCGACGCTCTTCCAATACCTGGTCATAGAGCCCAGTAATGATCTCAGGTTCAAGTTCTACGGACAGCAGATCGGTTCCTTCATCCAAATCGACCAGACGTTCGATGCGGTCACCTTGCAGTGAAAGACCAATCCGCGGCACTCGCCTTTCGCTCCCAGCATAGGGCAAATCACGAAAGAAGATCTCCAACTTCCCTTTTTGGCGATCGAGATGATACTCACCCCTTGACTGGACATTCCCGGCCACCGGTCGATAATCGAGTTGGGCAAGCCGCTCGAACAGGCCTACTGCGGAGATATCAAGACCAGGGTGGAGCAAGGTCGTCTCGGCGTAGAGTTTTGATGGGACTTCCCATTGGTAATTGGAGAAACGAGAGACGACTTCACGCTCGAGTTCATGGTAGAACCGCCATCCCACTACCCCAGTGCAGAGCAAGAGGAAGGGAAAGGTTGCAAACAAAATCCTCCAAACTATTCGGCGCATTGCTTCCTCTCTCATTCGTGTTCTCAAGAAAGTTTTTCGCTGTTGGGTGGCTGATCAGGCGCGCCTCAAGCGTACCGGGTGAGAACAGTTGTGGCGCTGGCACAGCGGGTAATCTAGTATTTATCCTGCTGCTTGGAGAGTGAGGAAAAAGGTGCTTTCTCCCCGTTGGATCAACAGCAGCACGTTTTTCCCTTTCGCTGTCTTTTGCAGAGCAGCACGGTAAGAAGAGAGATCCTGTACTTTCTGCCGATTCACCTCAAGAATGACGTCTTTTTGCTGAACACCGGCCTCCTCAGCCACGCTCCCTTGCTCAACCTGTGAGACCATGACCCCGGTCAGGTCTTCGCTAATCCCTAGATCGTTGCGCAACGACGGAGAAAGCTCTTGAACGGCCAAGCCAAACCGTTCAGGCACGTGAGCGGTCAGCGTCACCGGTTCCTCACGGAGCTCGGCAATACGCAGTTTGATCGTCTGACGTTCCTGATTCTCCCGGACGATCCCAAGAGTTACCGTCTCACCTATCGGCGTACGCGCAACCAATAACGGCAACTCTGCCGAATCTCCAAGCACCCGACCGTTAAATGACACAATGATATCTCCAGCTTCGAGACCGGCCTCTTGGGCAGGTCCCCCTTTGACTACCTCAGCGACCCGGGCCCCCTTCGCGCCAGACAGCCCTACTGCGGAAGCGACCTCCGGAGTGACTTTTTGAATCATCACCCCAATCCAGCCGCGCGTGACTTTCCCTGTCTCTTTGAGTTGGGGCACGAGATCTTTGGCTACATTGATCGGGATGGCAAACCCAATACCAACATTGCCCCCGGTACGGCTGTAGATAGCCGTGTTTATGCCTATCACTTCGCCACGGAGATTGATCAGAGGGCCGCCAGAGTTACCAGGGTTTATCGAGGCATCAGTCTGGATAAATTGATCGTAAGACCCATGCCCGATATTTCGTCCTTTTGCGCTCACAATCCCCGCAGTAACCGTATGATCCAACCCAAATGGGTTGCCAATAGCTAAGACCCATTCCCCAACCCGCAGTTCGTCGGAATCACCCAAGGGGATAATCGTGAGAGAGGCTGAACCGTCAATTTTTATGAGTGCCAGATCGGTCTTTGGATCAGCGCCGACCAGGGCCCCACGGTATTCTTTCTCGTTCGTCAGGGTAATCCAAATCTCGTCGGCATTCTCAATGACATGGTTGTTAGTCAGGATGTACCCTTGTCGGTCAAGAACGACTCCTGATCCGAGACTTTTCTGTTGGAAACTATGAGGCGGAAAGGGGCTAAAGAATCGATCGAACGGTTCCCAGAACTCACGGAATGGATCACTTGGGCGACCGCTCGGACCACGAAAGGAGCGCGGTCCACTTGACGGGGCCTGGGACGACGAAGAGACGATAGCAATATTCACCACTGCCGCGCTCAGGTGTTCGGCAAGATCAATGAAATCGGGAAGGGTGCGAGGGGCATTCGTCATCAGCGATGACGCGATGGGCGGTTCGTTTTTCCTTTCCTCACTCTCACCCTCCTGAGCAAACAAAATCGGCTGCAGAAATAGTGACAGCAGGACCACGAAAAGACTAGCGATAGAAAATGCCCGCCTTAATCTTGCCAACAGGAGAGAAGAAGCCATCATTCCTGACTCTTATGAGCTTTCGCGACCCTTTTTCGCTAACTCAACGTAACGCATACGGAGGTCAAAGAGCGCATTCCCTAACATCGCCTCCTCGCTAGCTTCGAGGTTTCCCGCGGTTTTCTGCTGCAACATCGCGAGCACCTCAATCATCTGTTGAGCTGCGGATAAGTCAGTCTGCTTCGGTTGATCAGGAGCAGGAGGAATCTCCCCCATGTACATCAACGCCTGGGTGGTCAGGCCCAAGATGAAACTAGAAAAGGAAATTTCTGGACGTAGAGGGGGGGAAGGAGTCTCTCTTGTTCCAGCCTGGGACGCAGAAGACATCCCCGGTTCTTCTGGCGGACGAGGTACTTCAGCGTGGCTAGACGAATCACTGGAGCGAGACTCATCAGGGGTAGAAATGAATCGGCGACGATCTTCGACACGAAAACCACGTCCGCGCTCTTTCTCTTCCTCTGCCATACGATACGACCTCCGAAAAATAGCAGTCCAGTAAGAAGGAGAGTTTTTTCTTTAACAGTATATTTCTTTCACAGTTTCTTTGACAAGGCGGGCAGCCACTCAAAACCGCGCTAAAGCCGATACCACCGCTTCGAACGGGACCTCCGTTAATGAGATCCCTGGAACATCAGGCGTAGCTTCCCGGTACGAAGTATTGTAGATCACTGTCAATGAACCCCCTAAGGGCCTCCACTGTTGGGGGCGAGTGGGACCAAACAGCACGACTCCTCGCGTACCAACCGCTCCAGCAAGATGGCTGACGCCCGAGTCATTCCCCAGATACAAACCTGCGTGGCTGAGCAGCGCAGCTACCTGCCAGAGAGAGAGGGTGCTCTCTACCTCCCCCACCTGTCGCCATCTTTCCACCTCATCGTCTTCTGCTGGACCAAGGAGAATCAGTACTTCGCTTTTCTTGTGCTGCCGCCACCAGTGGCAGACTTGTATAAATCCCTCTGGCGCCCAACGCTTCCTTTTCCCTCCACTGCCTGGGTGTATTACGAGTATCCGAGACGAAGGCAACCAGCCATGCAGTTGCCAGTACCAATCACCCCACTGTCTTTCCCCCTCTCCGATAAGAAGTGAGGGACATCGCAGTTCCGCAGCGCCTACACAACCTAGATAATAAGCACTCGCATGACAGTCTTCCTGACCGGTAAAAAAGGCAAACGAACGGACCCGCCCTGGAGTAAATCGATCGAGATTCGCCCTGACCTCAGCGTGGGCGTGTCCGAACCATGAAAACACCTCAGAAACATCTGAGAACAAGCATGAGATTTCTGCACAGAGCCCTGCGTGATGAGAGAAGAATTGGGCAAAAACTCCACGATCAAGAGAAAACACGCGACGGACAAAAGGGAGTTGCGGTATCATTTCGAGCACCGCTCCCCGTGCCACAACTTCGACCACTCTCCCAACTGTCGAGGGAGTGATCGCTTCTAGGGCAGGAAGCAGGCAAAGGAAGTCCCCTAAGCTGCCAGGGAACAGCACGAGCACAGACGGTTGCGCATTTCGATTGACTTTCCCAGCTTGCATGGATAGCATGAGTTTTTCTTTGCAACTCGGTTTTAATGATCCCTTATTGGTTATGCCAGTCCCTTGTCAAGTTGCTCATTCGCCTCTCGAACTCATCGGTGCGACACCCATTGTGCAACTCCACCAGCTCACCAACCCCTCACTCGAGGCAGAGGTATGGGTTAAGCTGGAATCACTCAATCCGGGAGGCAGCGTAAAAGATAGAATCTGCCTCCAGATGATCACAACTGCAGAGCAAGCTGGCCGTCTCCATCCCGGAAACACGATCGTTGAGCCTACCAGCGGGAACACGGGTATCGGTCTCGCTCTAGTTGCAGCAGTCAAAGGGTATCATTTGATTTTGACCATGCCGGATACTATGAGCGAGGAACGCCGGAGTCTTCTTGAAGCGTATGGAGCGACTCTCATGCTCACACCGGATACCAAAGGGATGCACGCGGCAATCCAAAAGGCTGAAGAGATCATCGCTGATCACCCTGAATACTTCATGCCCCAGCAGTTTAATAATCCTGCCAATCCTGACGTCCACCGCCAAACAACCGCACAAGAGATCTTACGGCAATTGCCCCACATAGATGCATTCATCGCTGGAGTAGGCACCGGCGGAACAATCACGGGAGTAGGAGAAGTCCTCAAAACTCACTATCCGGGTATCAAGATCTTTGCTGTCGAGCCCGCTTCATCACAAATTCTTTCTGGGAGAAGCCCAGGGTACCATAAAATCCAAGGGATTGGTGCCGGCTTCGTCCCGTCAGTTCTCAATACTAAGGTATACGATGAAGTCATTGCTATAACTGATGAGGAAGCGACTCTTTACACACGGAGACTCGCTTGTGAAGAAGGCATTTTGGTTGGTGTATCCTCCGGCGCAGCCTGCGCTGCTGCACTTCAGGTAGCCCGCCGTTTAGGGCCTAGGAAAACAGTCCTTACAGTTTTTGCCGACACCGGTGAACGGTATCTCACAACAGACCTTTTTCAAGCAGAAGGTATCTAAGGGGGAGCGAAATGAATCTGGCGCATGCCGCTGTCGAGCAGAAGCTCCACCACCTCAAAGCGATCCTTAAGGATATGGGCCCGACGCTGATCGCTTTTTCTGGGGGAGTCGACTCGAGCTTTCTGTTGACTGTAGCCGCTGAGATACTGGGCAATCAGGTCGTAGCGCTAATGACCATTTCTCCTTCGACCCCTCCACAAGACGCTCAGCAGGCCTCATCTCTGGCTCAATTTCTTCACGTCCGTTTACTCACTATTCAGCACGATGAACTTGCTATACCTGAATATGCCGCAAATCCGACTAATCGTTGTTATTTCTGCAAAAATTCGCTCTACGAGATCTGTCGCAGAGAAGCAGATCGCTTGTCTATGCGTTCGATTGCAGATGGGGTAAATACGGACGATTTGAAAGATTACCGCCCAGGACTGCAGGCTGCCTGTGAATATGGAGTCATCCATCCGCTCGTCGAAGCGCAATTTACCAAAGAGGAAATTCGTCGAGGCAGTAGACTTTTAGGACTCCCTACCTGGGACAAACCAGCCTCTCCCTGTCTTTCTTCTCGAGTGCCCTACGGAACTCCAATCACTGCCACGATGCTGTCTCAAATTGCCCATGGGGAATCATTTCTCCGCTCACTCGAGTTGAGAGAGTTGCGGGTCCGTCATCACGGCAGAAGCGCACGCATTGAGATCAAAGAAGAAGACTTTGTGAAGATCTCCCCACCAGGGGTCATCCAAAAGATTGGCGAGAAAATGAAAGAGTTGGGATTCGTCTCTGCAATGTTGGACTTGGAAGGATACAGAAGTGGGGTGTTTAACGAAGGCCTACAAAAGCAATGACCGAGAGACGACGCCTGCTCTTTGTTGGTTTCTCAAGAAGCGAGGTGAAGCAACGGCCTTCTGAGAAAGGAGTGGGGTGATGGATTTTCCGAGTTTTCCGAAATGCCAGAAGTGCGAGGCAGGAGTGCTGATTCCGCTATCCGATTATGGACAGGAAGGGGCTTCCGTTCTTTTTAAAGCCTGGGTATGTACGAACCCCGAGTGTGGGTTTTCTCTACGAGTTGACAAAGGGGAAGTAACGTACGGCAAGAAGATTGAGACGAAACACTAATGTTGCCTCTGGGGAGTGCAAGGCGTGGCGTTGTGGTATTTCCTGAGCGGGATAGTCGCAAATTACAGATCCATGCAAGTGGGAGCTCCCACGGCGGGCCGAGAGTGGGGAAGCCGCACGGCCCATTAGTATCGGTGAGCTGAGCCCGTTACCGGGCGTAC
>CAZAYE010000205.1:0-6348 GCA_964489255.1 uncultured Enterobacteriaceae bacterium | reverse complement strand
CGTTGAAGACGACCCAGACGGTGCCGTCCTCATTGGCAATCGGCTGCTTGCCTCCCGCAAGGTCGATGATGCGCAGCCGCCGCATCCCCAGTCCGACAGGACCTTCGGTGAAGTAGCCTTCTTCGTCAGGTCCTCGGTGCACGAGGGTCCGTGTCATCTGTTGGAGCAGGGCGTGATCGGCTGGATGTGCAGGATCACGATTTACGAAGCCGGCGATGCCGCACACAGGCGCTCTCCATTTTCTTTGAGCAGATGTTCGTACAGATGGATGTAGGAAGTGGTCACCTGCTCAAGGCTACAGAACTCCATCACACGTTGCCGCGCTCGGATGCCCATGGCTGTGGCACGTTCAGGATCTTCTAGTAACTCACTGAGTGCCTGGGCGAGAGAAGTCGCGTCGCCAGGAGGCACGAGCACCCCAGTCTCACCATCAGCAACAACATCCTCACTGCCACTAATGCGGGTTGCGACTACAGGGAGTGACACAGCCATGGCTTCGAGTAACGTGTTCGAGAGTCCCTCAACGTAGGACGGAAGGACAAAGACGTTGGCTGCCTGCAAAAAAGGCATGACATCTTCGTGATACCCCTGAAAGCGCACAGCCGCAGTCAGTCCCAGATGCTTAGTCAGGACCTTCAGTTCTTGCTCCAACGGTCCCCAGCCAACGATGTCGAGGACTACTCCTGGAATACGTTGGGCAACGGCTGTCCAGGCCTCCAGTAACACCGGGAGAGCCTTTTCCCTCACCAACCGCCCGATAAAGACAACGCGTGGGGCCCCGGCTCCGTTCTGCACGTACGGGGCTTGGTTGAGGGCGGGGTCGAAGCGCTTGATATCCACTCCGTTGGGAATCGTCACAATCCGTTCACGCGGTATGCCGGCGGCTTCCATCGCGCGACGCATATGCGTACTAATGGCGATCCATATGTTGGCATGACGGAGGATGGCCAGCATCGTCCGGTACAGGAACTGCTGCCGGCGGGTCGGGTTCAGTACCCCTTGCTCTAGTTCCCAGCCGCCGACCGCCTTGAGCACTACGGCCTTCCTTAATATGCGCCCGATGAGGACCGTCAGGACCGCCAGAAAACTAACGGCATGGACGTGGAAGATGTCAAAACGCCGTCCCTGGGTGAGGAGAAACAGGGCAGCTCTGAGAAGGAGCACGCCCGTGCCGAGTCGTCGTATTTTGGGATAGGGCAGCCGGTGCACGCGAATGCCGGCGACCTCTTCTGCCAAAGGCCACTCCGCGCGACGTTGTTCGGTCATCACCTCAACACGGACGTGCCGCATGCCGAGTTGGGCAGCAAGCGCCGCAAGCTGACGTTCTGTTCCTCCCGGCAAGGGGAGATAGTTTTCGATCACCATGAGAACGGAGAGAGGTTTCGGCTTGCTCAGGTTCATCATTCCGATCGCTCCTCCGCTACGACCATCTGACTCGCCGCCGCCATCTCACACTCGATGAATCCGAGCAGGATGAGGGTGTACTGCACAACTCGCTTTGCCCGTATCCATTGTTCCAACATCATGGTGGCCCATAACCATCCGCCATAATCCCAGCACCCCCGCAGGTGCTTCTCGACGATGGAACGCAGGCCGGTGGTTGTTACACACTCCCGGATGAAGCTCTTCGAATCGAGCACCGGATCGAGGACGGCCTCGCGCACGCGGCGGTCCGTACGAATCCACTGGGCAATCGGCACCCCAAACCCCTGTTTGGGTTTTTGTAAGACCTCATCCGGCAAGAGATCGGCAACCGCCCGCTTAAACAGGTACCGTTTCTTAAGTCCTCGGACTTTCAGGTCCGGCGGAAGGGTGCCAGTAAACGCCGCGAGCTTCGGGTCCAAGAAGGGGAAGCGCACGCGGAGACCGGCGGCCCGGGCCGCGGTCAGCACCTTCGGAAGGTCATTGCCCCAGATTGCCATTTTCAGATCCACATAGAGGAGCCGATCGAGTTCGTCCTGCGCATGCGCTCGTTCGTAGTGGCCACGGACGACCTCGAGTGAGGCGTCTGGGGGCACTTGCTGACAAAGTTGGGGACTAGCGAGCGTCTCACCCCACTTTGAGGCGAACGCATCATCCATATAGAAGCGCTCAGGATTTGGGAGATTGCCGCGATACACGAAATTGTAGAGGCGGTTGCGCAGCAGGCTGCGGGCGGGAAACGTCCGAACCAGCGCGAGTATCATACGCCTGGTCCAGGACGGCAGGCGGTGGTAGCGGGCGTAGATCCGGTCCTTGCCGTAGCGTTCGTTCCCGCCAAACAGTTCGTCTCCGCCATCGCCGGCCAGGAGCAATTGCGCGCCACTCTCCGCCGCAAGTTGTGCACAGCGCCAAGCTGCCACGAGCGACGGGTTGCCCAGTGGTTGGTCACAGGTGTGGACCAAGAGGGGAATACTCTCGAGTAGTTCGGCCGCCGTCAGATAGTGAACGTAATGGCTCAAGCCAAAGTGCATAGCGAGACGCTCGGCGTAGCCGATTTCGTTGTGGCTGCCTTCGTGAAAAGCGATCGAGTACGCTTTCAGAGGCGAGCGGATCCGGGACACGAGTCCGGCAATTGTGCCACTGTCGGTTCCCCCGCTGAGGAAGGTCCCGATCGCCGGAGGTGTGAGTTCTGTGGGCAGCGCTTGGTGTACCGCACGCTCGATCTCGTCTCGCAGCGCGGCGGTCAACTCCTTCACCGACGCACTTGCCTGAGCCGAATACTGCACATCCCAGTAAGAACTCGCTGCCACGAGGCTGCGCTGACAGGAGACGACCGAGCCCGGGGACAGAACGGAGACCCCGCAGTAGATCGTGTCAGGGCCCGGGACATAGGTGAAATTGAGGTAGTGAGAGACAGCGGGCCAGTCGATACTCAGCGGCGTTCTGATCCACTGGAGAAGTCGATCGAGGCGTGTCGCAAAGACTGTCCGTCCGCCTTTACTCCAGTGATAGAGCGGGCGAATCCCGAAATGATCAGTGGCGAGCAGGACACTTTGACTGTGAGGAACGAGCAGCACGAGAGCGAAACCGCCAGTGAGCTGCGAGAGATGCGAGGGCACGGCGTCTAGGACGGCCCGGGTCAGGCCTGCCAAGGCGCCGTTCACCTCAGGGGCGTGAAGTTCTCCGGCAAAAATGAGCGCTTGCCGGTCTGTGCTCGTCCAGGAGCAGACACCGCCCGGGCCCTCAACTGAAACCCTCAGGCCGTCCCCTGTCCAGTAGGCTTCTCCCGCGAAGTCAGGCCAGGTATTCACTTCAGTGAGAGCATTCGTCCCGCACGGGCTGCCGCCGGCGAACTGGGATGTTCTTTCCGTCACTGTTCCTGTTTCCAACTTCTCTCTCATGTCATCAGCTCCTAGTGGGATGCTCAAACGAAACCGGTTGCCACAGCGAGAGCCGTTGTCCGGCCAGATACTGCAGCACCCCGGCAACCGCTGCGAGGTTGAGCATCAAAAACGTGCGCGGAGTGGCCACCAGGCGTCTCCACCTCTTGCCCCGTTCTCGGCCCAGGAATCCAATGATGCCCAACCCGTAGACCAGCATCTGCACGATCAGTACTGTCTGGTAGAAGGCGCCCTCCAGCAGGGCACTGCTTAACAGGGCGCTGACGAGCGCATAGGGGACGAGTAGTCTTAGCGCCTTATGTGAGACGAATTGCCACCAGGCCCACAAACCGAGCGGGCCGACGAACTGCCGCAGATTCACCATCGTTTGCATGAGCCCTGCCAGGGTGCGAACTTTCCGGGCAAACTCATGGCCGGGCACGGGGGAGATCCAATCGACCGCGCGCGCCTCGGGCTCGAATATCACTCGATACCCCTGCCGTATCACGCGGAGGGGTGTGACAAGATCATCGACTAGAGTCTCTTCCGGAAGAGGGACGAAGAGCGACCGACGCACCGCGCTCACCGCGCCGGTATAGACCACAGTCGAGCCAAAGCGGCTCTCAGCCCGACGCACCGCTTTCTCGTAGCGCCAGTAGAGCCCCAGCCCTTCCGGCCGTTCTGGTTCCTTTGGTCCATACAGACTGTGTGTCGCAGACATAGGGTTATCCTCTCGCCACGGGCGTTGCGTCCCGCGTCTCCGCGCGCTCTTCGACAAGCAATAACTCTCCGCTCACCGCGCCGACCTCTGCGTCGGCAAAATTCCGCGCCAGCGCCCGCGCTACGAGCCGGTCAAAACGCTGTCGGACATCCGCCAACAAGAGGATCTCTCCAGAAGCATGAGCGGCACCGACGTTCAGCGCATGCGCCTTCCCTCCGCGGGTGGGGAGGGCAATCAGTGAGACGCGATCGGGGTAGCGCGCCACGTAAGACTCCACGATCGGTACCGTGCGATCGGTCGAACCGTCAGAAACGAGGAGGATGTTTAAACGATCAGGGGGGTACGCGAGGTTCAAGCAGCTCTCGATTTTGTCGGCGACGCGTTTTTCTTCGTTATAGGCGGCGATCAGCACGGTAATGGTTGGCGTCACTGGTGCCGTGTGGACGGGCTGGGGGAACAGATATCCCAACGTCCACACAAGGGCTGGATAGCCGAGGTAGGTGTAGAGCACCACTGCAACAGCACCCCAAAAAATGATCTCTGACCAAGTGGCAGTTTCAGCCATACACGATACAATCTGTGATCCAACGGCTAAGCCACCATCGATGCGCGACTACGCTCGCATGGCATCGAGAGACTGGCCGACCGCACGTGGTGGTGCCGTGTAGGAACGCGGTTGACGGTTGGTTTCCTGATCCTGGCTGCCTCGGCTGCACAGGAGGATCTTGACCGTGTCGATCATGATCCGCAGATCAAGCCACACCGACATATGCTTGATGTAATACAGGTCGTAGCGTAGCTTTTCCGTGACATCCTCTTGGCTCACCGCATATCCGTGCTTGACCTGGGCCCAGCCGGTGATGCCCGGCCGGATAGCCATGCGCAGCGAATAATAAGGGATCCGGGCCGTCATCATTTCGATGTTGCAGGCCATCTCCGGGCGCGGGCCGATGAGGTTCATATCGCCGCGGAGAATATTCACAAACTGGGGAAGCTCGTCGAGCCGCAGTCTCCTCAGCCATTTCCCGACCCGCGTGACGCGCGCGCTGTCGTCTCGCTGCCACACCGAGGGAGTTGGCTCCATAGCAGTGGACGTCGGGCGCATCGTGCGAAACTTAACCAGACGAAAAGTTTTCCCACGGAGCCCGGCTCGTTCCTGCAGGAAGAAAACCGGGCCGGGCGAGTCGAGCTTGATCGCCAACGCAATAAGCGCCATGAGTGGTATGGTGACGATCAGGCCACACACCGCGACGACCAGGCTAATGGCGCGCCTCCAGGCAATCTGCCATCGTGAGTTTTTGAAGTCTTTACAGAAGAGTAGCCAGCTCGGTGTCAGATACTCAATCGCCAGCTTGCCTGAGAGATGCTCATGCACCTCAATGCCATCCTCCACGGCTATCCCAGCCATCCGTGCCTCGATCAACTCTCGTGCTGGCAGATGGTCGTGGTGTTCCCGGAGGGCAACAATAATACGATCGGGGTAGGTTTCGCTGATCAGGGTGACAAGGTGGTCGACAGAGTCGAGGACGGGGGACGGAGCAGGCGGCTGGTCAGTGATGAAACTCTTCTCTCGTTCAGTCTTTTCCGTGACAAAGCCAACAATACTTGAAGAGATAGGGGAACAGGCCGCGAGCTCCTCTGCGATCGTGTTCGCCAAGGAGTTCGTTCCCACGATCAGCACTCGCTCTGCAAAAGGGCGGCTCTTGAGAATGAGACACAGCAGCAATCGCAGTGGTGCGACCCAGCCCACAATGACGAGTAGCCCCCACAGACCTGCAGGGAACGGCTCGTACATGAGCCCAACCTGAGGAAACAGGGTGTAGAGCACGGCGATCAAGAGGAACGCCATGCCGAACGTTTGCGGCAGGCGTACGCCGAACTCGTCGAAATTGTTTAAGACCCGGAGATCGTAGAGATTGTTATAATAGGATGAGATAATGAAGGAACAGGCAGGAATCAACGCCTGCCCGGCGTACACAGCAGCGTCGGCTCCAGCGAAATGGAGCGAACGCGCCCAGAGCAACGCTGTCCCGCAGACGGTCAGCGCTATCATGCCGGTCTCCAAGAGCGCTAGCGTGGTTACGCGTGGTCTCATCGATCACTCCCAACCAATGGTGTTGTGGGCTGCCGATTTGCTGAAAACACCGTGTCGAAGAAAATTGCCTCCGACGCTCCTCACTCCATTTCGCTGCCCGTTGTCGTGTCTGTTGAAGGACAGATAATACGAGGAACCGGTGGAGCCATACCGGGTCATCGGACGGTCGTCGCGATTAAAGACCAACCCGAGCAACTGGGCAGCGTCAACGATGTGGAGCGCTTCCTCTA
>CAZAYE010000204.1:845-6355 GCA_964489255.1 uncultured Enterobacteriaceae bacterium | reverse complement strand
TTCGGGTGCGAGCCGATCTTGGTTGATGGGGCCTTGCGCATCGAGCGTCCACGCGGGCATGAATTCGTGCGAGAGATTGTTGAGGCCTTTCCTGGAGAAGTGCAGTTGATCACGTTTGGTCGGCCTACCCTGGAGGATGTGTTCATCCATCAGACTGGGCATCAATTCTGGAGCGAAGAGAGGAGCGAAGATCGAGCGGCATGACCGGTTTTCTTTTGCCTATTGTGACGTTATGGCGGCGCGAGGTTGTGCGTTTTGTCCGGCAACGTAGCCGCTTAGGAAGCGCGCTGAGTACGCCTCTGGTGTTCTGGTTGCTTTTAGGTGGAGGGTTTAGCGCTTCATTCCGACCGCCTGGTACACCAGCAGGGACTAAGTATCTCGAATACCTCTATCCCGGAATGATTATTTTAGTCATTCTGTTCACGGCGATTTTTGCCACGATTTCTGTCATCGAGGATCGCAAAGTAGGATTTCTTCAGGGGGTGCTTGTTGCTCCGGTCTCACGTGCGAGCATCGTTTTCGGGCAAGCGCTGGGAGGAACGACTCTCGCTTTGTTCCAAGGTCTGCTTTTTCTCCTGCTCGCGCCTTTTGCGGGGGTTCCTCTTACTGTCTCTTCTGCGTTAGCTGGCATAGGAGTCATGACGCTTGTATCATTTGCGCTCACCAGTATAGGGTTGACCATTGCGTGGCGGATGGAATCGATTCAAGGATTCCACGCCATCATGAACTTGATTCTCATGCCTATCTGGTTTCTTTCCGGAGCCTTCTTTCCCGCTGCGGGTCTGCCCATTTGGCTCATATGGTTAATGCAGCTGAATCCGCTGACTTATGGCATGGCAGCGCTGCGCAGTAGTCTCTATCTCGGTAACCCTACGGTCACTGGTTCTCTTCCTCACCTGACATCTTCACTTATGGTCACTGCGGTGTTTGCAGCCGGGTCGTTCATCGTTGCCACGAGTTCAGCGCAACGCAAAATGGGATAGACGCATCCTTTGCTCAGGATGTGTGACGAGTGTGTTCGGAGACGCGCGCTAAGGTGTGTTCCATCTCGCGCATGATCTCGGCAGGATGGACTTCAGCCCGGTGCCGGTCGTGGGCGTCCCAGACCAATAGGGCAACAATGAGCAGGGAGGCGGCAGCTAAAAACAGGTGTGTCCAATCCATGGGGTTGTCCCTTATCCTTGAGCGCTTTCTCTACTGCTCCTTCTCTTCTAGTTCCCCTAGCATCGTGAGAATCTTGGCGGTCATCCGCTCGCCCCGTGAGGCGGTTTCTTCGACCCGCTGCAGGGCCTCAGCGATCTTGCGCACCGAGACAATAGTGTCCCGCCCGACCCACAGCAGCATCAGGGTGTTGATTGCGATAATTCCTAAAAGGACTGTGTCCATACGTAAGCTCCTCTGTGGTTGCCCTCTTCACTTCGCAACTCCTGCACCGCTTCTGGGTCAACGGAGGAGAACAACATAGTGCATTGACTCCCCCTATCCTAGGCGTACGACGTTATGCCTTGCTGCTCTGTTCCTTCTGCCTGAGGGAATGCTGTTTTAGGGAATCCAGTCAATACTAGAAAAGCAACGACAACCTAGGCCGGCGGGTAGAGATGGTACAGGATTAAATAAACGACGACCCCAGTCACTGAGACGTAGAGCCAGATTGGCAGGGTCCAGCGTGCAATCCGTCGATGCCTAGGGAATTGCTCCTTCACGGCCCGGAAGAGCGTGACGAGCGCCAGGAATGGTACGAGTGCGGCTAGGACGGTGTGTGAAATGAGGATGCTGAAGTACACCGGTCGTATCCAGCCCTGTCCGGTGAAACGCGTTGTTCCCGCATGGTAATGATAGGTCAGATACGAGAGCAAAAAGAGCACTGAGACTGTGAATGCTGCGGCCATGCAGGTCCTGTGTGCACGGACATTTTGTCGACGGATGTAGCGATAGCCTCCGATGAGCAGGAGAGCGCTGGTGGCGTTCAGCAAAGCGTTCAGAGTGGGAAGGGAAGAAAGGGATAGCATAGGCCGAGAAAGAATAGGGGCGACCATCCAGTCGCCCCTCTAGGTTTTGCCGGTGAAAAGAAGGGGAACGACTCTGTTCCTCTTGATGATCTCTCACGCTTGCGACCTTAGTGCGTCGTTGCGTGTTCGGCTGGAGCTGTTTTAGCAGCAGGAGTATGTTGCTTGCCCGTGGCAGTCAGGTCCGGCAACAGCATAAAGATCAGAAAGACACACAGGATCATTGGGGTGAGAGCAATGAGGCCGAGCGTTGGTTTCTCGAACTTGAGGTGCATGAAGTACATAGCCACCAAAGCCGCCTTGGTGGAAGCGAGCGAAACCAGTAAAAAGCCGATCAGCAGCTTAGTGATTGGCAGGTAGACAACGGCGATTTCGATCACCGTCAAGACCGCCAGAGCCCAGAAAATGTTCATGTAATTCGGTTCTTCGTGGTGCAAGTGAGCCTGAGCCATCTTGTTCTCCCATCCTATTGCAACAGATAAACGAAAGTGAACACCAAGATCCAGACCAGGTCAACAAAGTGCCAGTAAAGACCGGCAATCTCGACAGGGTTCGCGTTCTCGCCCAAATATCTACCGTTGAGCCCACTCAGGAGAATGCACGCCAGGTAGCAGACCCCACCGAAGACGTGGCAGCCGTGGAAGCCAGTGATAATGAAGAACGTTGTGCCAAAAAGCGACGATCCCCACGGGTTGCCACTCATCGTCATGCCTTCGTGCGTCAAGTGGCCCCACTCGTAAGCCTGCAACACCAAAAAGATCGTTCCACCAATAAGAGTGAGAAGAATAAACTTTTGAAACTTGGCCTGGTCGCCATGTCTCGCTCCAGACAGCCCTAGCACCATCGTCACGCTGCTGCAGATCAGCAGGAACGTCATGAATGCGGTGAGTTGGATGCCGAGGACACTCATTGGGTTTGGCCAATCTGGGCTACTGGCGCGCAGCGCCCCATAACCAGCGAGAAGCCCACCAAATGACATGGCGTCGCCGGCGAGAAAGACCCACATGCCGAGTTTGCCCCAACTCTCTGGGGTGAGGGGAGACTCGGCTGGTTGAACTTCCGGGTGCAAAACTGCTGCTGCTTCACTCACGACTGACCCTCCTTCTGCACGTATGCCAAATGTAAAGGTAAAACCGTCGCCGGCGTTCGCGATGCCCGATGGGCGCTCCGGTATTGGTAGAAGAGCCACCCGCCGATCGAAGCACCAATCACAAAGGGCGCAGTCATCAGTAAGAGCACACTCCAAAACATGCCGCGAGCCAGCGGTTCGTCACCGCGCGGCATGACCGTCTGACACATGGCGCACCCTTGCGCCAGGATTTCAGCGGGAAGCAACAGGGCAAGCGAACTCGCGACAAGAAAGACTACGACAGCACTTCGAGAAAAAGTCACAGCGGGATTGTGTCGCGTGGTATGCATACTGTCAACCTCACCTCAGTTGAGGTACACGAGGGCAAACAAAACGACCCAGAGTGCGCCAACATAGTACCAATACATGCTACAAATCTCGACCCCGACGCAGTTGTGGATGGAGAACCTGTCCCGTCTCGCTAGCCAGACTACAATCAGCAACCACATGACGGCAGCGAGAACGTGTAAGGCGTGACATCCAATCAGAGTGTAAAAAGTCGCTCCATAAATACCGGTCGAAATCGTTAGCCCATCACGAATAAGCTGAGTCCATTCATATCCTTGGATACTCAGGAAAGCCGTGCCGAGCAGCCCGGTAATGCTCAGTCGGTTGACCAGCCTGCGTCGGTCTCCGGCGCGCACGGCCTGGATCGCTCGGTGCATAGTGTAGCAGCTGAAGAGCAAAATAAACGTATTGATCCAGGTTACGCCGACGGGCAAGTAGAGGTGCGCTGAAGGCCACGCCACACTGCCAAAGCGGAACATGACATAAGCGCCAATCAGACCGGTGAAGAGCATACTCTCTGCACCAATAAGCATCAGCATACCCAAGCGGGCATTGCTGACGGGTCTACGAGCAGCTGAAGCAGGTGGTGGACCTCCGCCAAAGCTCGGGACCGGTGTGACCTGACCGGCGGGATAATCTATCCGTTGACGGGCTGCTACTCCATGGGTCATAAGCTATTTATGGTGATGAGTCGTTTATTCGAGCACGATGAAGAAGAGCGTTGCCATAAAGTAGACAGCGATGAACACCGCTAGCGTAATTCCTACCGTGCGGTTCACTGATTGTCTTTCCAGGTGACTGATCACATTCATCTTTAACTCCCCGTTTTGCTAAAAGGGAACCTTATCAAATGCCATCACCGCGAGAAGAACTGGCAGATATACTAAGGAGGCAAACAGGAGACGGCGTGCGGCTGCCTGCGAGCAGGATAAGGCGAGGCTGACCCCGCACCAGAGGAAGATGCTTCCCAGTGCCAAGGCACAGAAGAAATACGTCGCCCCAGTAAAGCCAATGAGGGTAGGGATGAGCCCTACGGCGAGGAGTGCAAAGCAGTTGCTGACGATCTGACGGCCAGTACTTTTCCCGTCCGGATCGATGACTGGCAGCAAACGAAATCCCGCGCGGGCGTAATCATTCCGGTACAACCAGCCGATGGCCAGCGAGTGTGGCATCTGCCAGAGAAATATAATGGTAAAAAGCACCCACGCTTCGAGATTAAGCGTTTCTCTGGCTGCAACCCAGCCAATCACTGGGGGGAGTGCGCCGGGTACTGCGCCTACGAGGCTGCAGAGAGAGGTCTTTTTCTTAAGGGGGGTATAGGCGAACAGGTAACTGACGACAATCGTCGTGGTGACCAGAGCGCTCAGGGGATTCACCATCAAGGCCAGATAGCCGAGTCCCCCTACCGTGATCAGTGCGCCGAAAATCAGCGCATCGATCGGTTGCAGCCGACCGTCCGGGAGAGGGCGCAGGCGGGTGCGCTGCATCTTGGCATCAGCTTCGCGTTCGATGAACTGATTGAGAGCGAGGGTGCCACCACCCGCCAGCCCTGTCCCGATCAATGTATACACGAGGCACAGATAGTCCGGTTCTCCTTGGGAACCGAGGTAGAACCCAACTAAGGTCGTGATCAGAACCATGACAATGACCCGGGGCTTGGTGAGTTCAAGGTAGTCCAGGGTGCGGCGTCGGACGCGGTCAGAGGTCATATCCAGGGTTTCTGTCCTTGACGTCATACTCTCTTTCTTTTTTCCAGTTCCCTCTTCATCGAGATGGGGTCTGGACAGCCGGAAGCTGTTCTGCCGCATCGAGCGACCGCACCACAGGGTGTAAGGGGTTCAACAGTCGATACGCCCGTAGGGTAAGGCGCACGCAGGTTACTAACATGAGCGCGCCCACTACAACATGACTGGTCGCTAAGATCACCAGAAACGGGTTCAGGAACGCTCCTGATTCAGTAAACTTCGCCACATATGCCCCTAATCCTAGTCCAAGCTGAAGCACGAGCAAGTTCCGTAAGAGGGTGACGGAGCGAACCAGCTCAGGCAAGTCTGCATGATGCCGACGCACTCGAGCAGCAAGTAAAA
>CAZAYE010000204.1:0-835 GCA_964489255.1 uncultured Enterobacteriaceae bacterium | reverse complement strand
CAAGTAAAAACACCAGGAGAGAAACGAGAACCGCCCCGCCGATGTGCAGGTCTGCTCCCTCGCCTCTATGCCGGAGGATCGCCCCCAGAATGAGTTGTAAATAGAGAAACCCTGCGGTCAGCAGGCCGAGGCGCTGTACACGCCCTGCATCTGCTGCGATTTTCTTTTCTGGGTTTCTCCACTCTGCTGAGGTAAGCAGGATGAGGCTAGTGGTTAAGGCGAAAAACGCCTGAGCAAGACAGGCATGAATAATCGCTAACGTTTGTTGCAGAAGCACGACCCGTAGGCCGCCCAGTATCCCTTGAGCAATGACCGCACCGAGCGCGACTACACCGAGCCAGCGCAACCACTGACGCGATTCTTTGTACCAGAGGGTCGCCGCAAGCAAGATGGTGAGAAACCCAACCACCGACCCGATCAGTCGATGGCTGTGCTCGTAGAAGATCCCGCCCACCATCTGCGACCAAGGATACAAAAACATATTATACCCAAAAGTGGTGGGCCAATCTGGGACGGCTAACCCAGCTCCCGTGCTAGTGACTAAGCCGCCCACGAAGAGCAAAGGAAAAGTGGCGATAGTGGTCAGCAGAGCAAGACGGTGGGACCAGGGGGAGGATGGCTCTGCTGCATGTGGGACAATGCTTTGCATCGTTTCTGTATTCCGGGAAGCTCCGTTCGTGCTGTGACAAGCTCAGCACGAACGGTTATTGAAAAGCTACTCCCTGACCCGGTCTCCCTGAGCTTGTCACAGGGTGACCACAAAGTTATTCGCGGTTTCTCAATGATGGGCCTGTCTCTTATACACATCTCCGAGCCCACGAGACTAGGCATGATC
>CAZAYE010000203.1:0-6373 GCA_964489255.1 uncultured Enterobacteriaceae bacterium | reverse complement strand
GCCGAAAGACTTCTAAAAGGAGTTATTTCTCGCACCTTTTGCTCCATTTTTCTCCCTGATGCAACATTTACCGCATGAGAAAGAGGGAATATGGATTCGAGAGCTGGATTTCTTCTCTATGAGCAGAGATAATTTTTTGTTAATTTTTGTTGATAGAAAAATACAAAAAATGTAATCTTAGCTTCTGGCCTTCGAGGTCCAGATTACGCTCAGCCGTGCAGTTATGGGGCGCACTGTTACGCAGGGAGAAAACCATGAAGACCATTCTGCTGGCCGATGACGAAGCCCATCTGCGGACGCTGGTACGCACCACGTTGGACGACCCCGCCTATCGCATTCTTGAAGCAGCCGACGGCATCTCAGCTCTAGAACTGGCTCGTAAGGAGCACCCCGACCTCCTGGTGCTGGACTGGATGATGCCCGGGATGAGTGGCATTGACGTGGCGACTGCCTTACGCCAAGACCCGGCGACTGCTCACATTCCGATCATTATGTTGACCGCCAAGGGTCAGGAAAAAGACAAAGAGCAAGAACGCATTTTGCGCCTTTCTGCCTATCTGGTCAAACCATTTAGTCCCCTAGAGTTGCTGGAGAAGGTCCAAGAGGTCCTAGAGGAGAAACGACCGTAGAGGATGGTTGCCATGAGTACCTCCGAGATTCCGGAACTAACCGCCGAAGTCCGGCACCAGCTGGAGATGGCTAACTCGCAGTTGGCTCTTTATGCGCGTGACCTCAAACGTGTGGTGGATGCCGAGCGCCAAAAGGCGCGGGAACTCGCCGAGGCTAACGCACGACTGCAAATCTTAGATCGCCTAAAGACGGATCTGCTTTCGTTCGTCTCTCATGAATTGCGGACGCCTTTGAACGGCATGGGCGCGATCGATTTCCTCGATCCTCACGCTGATCCACGGGAGCAGGCTGAGGTGATCGCTCTCATTCGTAAAGCCTATGAACGCCTCACGAGGTTCGTTCAGAAAGGACTGGAGTATTTCCATTGGCTGGCCACTGAAGGGGCTGAGACGGAAGAGACAACGGACTTCACGGCGGTTGTGCGGCTGGCTGCTAACCGGCTGCCTGGCCTATCAGAGCCTGGAGTGAATTTGCAGCTCTTTGTTCCTGAGGTTTCCTGCCTCGTGCAGGGCGAAAAGAAACACCTAGTAGAGGTGGTCTACATTCTACTGGACAACGCGCTTAAGTTTTCGCCGCCAGAGGAGATTATTAAAGTTGAAGTGCATGCGACAGCAGAGCAGGTAACGCTCAGTGTAAGCGATCATGGGCAGGGATTTCCACCGGAGTTGGCACCTGAATTATTCCGGCCGTTTACTGTTGCCGATGTGATGCACCACTCTCAGGGGTCTGGACTCAATTTAGCTATCGCCAGTGCCATCCTTGCCGCCTACGGCGGACAGATGCGAGCGAGAAGCGAAGGAGTGGGAAAGGGGGCGACCTTCACCGTAGAGTTGCCGCGCGCGTCTTTGCCTGGAGCGACGAGCACGAAACCTGCTCCAGCACCTCGTTAGGGTCAGCAGGGTGGGAATAGCGACGATGGCTACTTCCTCAGCGACTCCGGAATCAACGGCTCACGTCCAACGCCAGTTGGATATGGCCAATTCCCAGTTGGCCCTGTACGCACGTGATCTCAAGCGCTTGCTTGAGCGGGAGCGCCAAACATCTCGCGATCTGACCTCCGCCTATCAACAGATGCAGGCCTTCGCCAGAGATCTGAAAAAGGCGTTCGATGCGGAAAGGCGCAGAAGCCGCCAGTTGGAAAAGGCGTACTGCGACACCGTGCGGCGATTGACCCGCGCTGCCCGCTACAAAGACAATGAGACTGGCGCCCATCTGCAACGCTTGAGTCACTACGCGAAAGCGCTGACTCTGCATGTCGGGATGAACGTCCTGAACGTAGAGCTCATTTTCGCTGCTGCGCCTATGCACGACGTAGGCAAGATCGGTGTGCCCGATGCGATGCTGCGAAAGCCTGGCCCGCTCAATCAGCAGGAGTGGCAGGTGATGAAAAAGCATGCGGCTCTGGGTGCCAGCTTGCTTAAAGGATCTACTTCGCCACTGATGGACATGGCTCAGCAGATTGCCCTCACGCATCATGAACATTGGGACGGCAGTGGCTATCCGCAGGGGCTCAAGGGTGAGGAGATTCCATTGGTCGGGCGGATTGTGATGCTCGCAGACGTGTACGATGCCTTGCGCAGTAAACGGTCTTACAAACCTGCCTTCGATCATGTCACGGCCTGCAACATCATTCTCAAGGGTGACGAGCGCACGCGGCCTGAACACTTCGACCCACGCTTGTTGGCCGCGTTCCGTGAACTCCACCATAAGTTCGACACCATCTATACGCGCTTCCGGGATTAGGAGGTCTGTATGCCTAAGGAATGGTGATACGTTTAGGGTCTCACCTCTAAGCTGATGCAGTTTCAGTAATTGCCGGTACTCTGGTTATGAATTCACATCCACTTGTTGTCTTTACCCTCGACGCGCAGCGTTACGCACTACCGCTTGCTGCTGTAGAAAGAGTTGTGCGGGTGGTTGCGATAGCCCCTCTGCCGAAAGCCCCAGAGATTGTTCTCGGCGTCGTCAACCTGCGGGGACAGATTATCCCGGTCGTCAACCTCCGCAGGCGCTTCCGCTTACCAGAGTGCGAAATACGTCTGAGCGACCAGTGCCTCATCGCCCATACGGCAAAGCGGACGGTCGCGCTGGTGGTGGATGAGGTCAGTGGCGTTCTAGAACCCACCGACCAAGCCGTTGCTGCGGCGGAGCAGATCCTTCCCGACTTGGCGTACGTTGTCGGGGTTGTAAAGTTGGCGGACGGAATGGTGCTGATTCATGATCTGGACTCGTTTCTTTCTCTTGAAGAAGAGCAAGTCCTGGACGAAGCGATGAAGTAGAATGACCCACAGTCTTTCGGATCTCCTCCTTTCCCAGCTCAGCGAAGGCATTGCTGCACAGATGGGTCTGCACTTTCCCAAAGAGCGCTGGCGTGACCTCGAACGAGGCATGCAATCTGTTGCCAGGAAGTTGGGTTTTCACGATGTCGAATCGTGCGCCCAATGGATGGTATCGTCGCCATTAACTAAGAGCCAGCTTGAGGTTCTCGCAAGCCACCTGACTGTTGGTGAAACCTATTTCTTCCGAGAGAGCAGAGGTTTTGCCGCTCTCGAAGACCATATCCTCTCAGCATTGATTCGTGCCCGCCGGGATACGGACAAGCGTCTGCGCATCTGGAGTGCCGGCTGCTGTACGGGTGAGGAGCCATATTCCCTTGCTATCCTTCTCAGCCGAGTGATGCCTGATTGGCAGGATTGGAACCTCACGATTTTGGCCACGGACATCAATCCTAGTTTTCTGCAGAAGGCGTCCGCGGGGGTGTATAGTGAGTGGTCCTTTCGTGAGGCCCCGGTGGGAATCAAAGAGAGATATTTCAAAACGACACCGGAGGGCCGTTTCGAGATTCTCTCCGCCATGAAGGAGATGGTGACGTTTTCTTCCCTCAATTTAGCGGAAGATACCTATCCCTCGCTTCTCAGTAACACCAACGCGATGGACGTCATCTTTTGCCGCAACGTGTTGATGTATTTCGCTCCTGAGCGGGCGAAGCGGTGCATTCAAAATCTTTACAACTCGCTCGTGGACGGCGGGTGGCTGATCGTCAGTCCTACTGAGGTTTCACACCTTCTCTTTGCGCAGTTCATGCCTGTCAATTTTTCCGGTGTAACCCTCTATCGGAAAACAAGAGCGGGCGAAGCGGAGAACGGGCGAAGCGGAGAACCAGAGATAGGGGGCGAGGAGAAGTGGGAGATGAAGCTCCCCGATTCTCCGATTCCCCGATTCCCCGATTCTGCGTTTGCCGGAGCGGAGGAGCATCCGCAGAGCGAAGAATTACAGCCGACCCCACCTCTCGACGCCTGGGCGTTGTATGAGCAAGGTCGTTATGCGGATGTGGTGGAGAAACTTGTTGTCTGGTTGCCGCAGAATCAGAATGACACAAAGGCCATGACGCTTGTGGCGCGAGCCTACGCCAATCAAGGCAAACTCGCGGAAGCGCTAGAGTGGTGTGAAAGAGCCATTGCCACAGACAAGCTCAATGCGAGGTTCCACTATCTCCGTGCAACGATCCTACAGGAGCAGAGGGCACTAGATGAGGCCACGAGGTCGCTGAAAGGGGCACTGTATCTAGATCCGGATTTTGCGCTGGCCCATGTCGCTTTGGGCAGTCTCGCCCGGCGACAAGGAAAGTTACGAGAGTCACAGAAGCATTTCGAGAATGCCCTGGCGCTGTTACGTGCCTGTCCGCAGGAAGAAATCCTGCCGGAATCTGAAGGCATGACGGCCAGAAGGTTGATGGAAGTTATCGTGTCAACCGCCAAAGTAAACGGTGAATAGGTTTAAAGTTGCGAGTTACACCGACATCTTAAACTCGAAACCCGAAACTCGAAACCTGAAGCCCGAAATGGACCATGAATAAAAAAGTGAGAGAAGGTCCAAAACAAACAGCTGCCCTCGATTGGGGCGCCGTCCACCGCCGCCTCGAAGCTATCCGGACGACTCTCGAACGCGGGTGGACACCAACTCTCGAGGAAAAGAAACGAATCCTGCAAACGCGCGCACAGGCGCTGGCGCGGGAACCTACCAGAGAGGAAGCAACCCAAGAGGCACTCGAAGTCGTGGAGTTTCTCTTGGCAAACGAAAGGTATGGTATCGAGGTGCCGTATGTGCGCGAGGTCTATCCACTGAAAGAATTCACGCCGCTACCGGGTACTCCCCCCTTTGTCCTCGGCATCATCAATGTGCGTGGGCAAATTCTTTCAATCATTGACCTCAAGAAGTTTTTTGACCTGCCGGAAAGGGAACTCACGGACCTCAACCGGGTCATCATCATCCACAATGATCACATGCAGTTTGGCATTCTAGCTGATACCATCCTCGGTGTACGCGCCATTCCGTTCACTGAGCTGCAGCCCTTACTGCCGACGCTAACGGGTATCCGGGAAGAGTACCTCAGAGGGATCACTGGCGAGCGGGTGGTGATCCTGGACGCGCAGAAACTGTTACTGGACAAGAAGATCCTCGTGCATGAAGAAGCGGAAACCTGGGGCAGAGGGGAGGATAAGCCATGAAATGGTTTCTCAACCTCACGACAAGAACCAAACTCTTTGTGGGGTTTGGCCTGATGGTGGTCTTCCTGATAGTCGTAATCATGACAGCCTACTCGGGGATTACCGCGATCCAGGAATCGCAAAGAGAACTTTTTGAACAGGAATTTACCATTGCCGTTGGCCTTAGGGATATCCGGAGCAACCAAAACGCCGTGCGGGCACGGGTGTTGGAAATGATACTCGTGGCCCAGCGGTCCGACCGGGATATCCGATATCAGGATATTAAAGACCGCTCGGAGGAGGCTGATGATGATTTGCAGCGGCTTCTCGAACGCACGAAAAACGAACCAGAAGTCTATGCCAAACTGGAAGAATTTGTTGCCCTCAGAAAAGCCTTTCAGCAGACAAGAGAGATGCAGGTCATTCCCCTGATTTATGAAGGAAAGATTGAGGAGGCGACACAGTTGGTTCTGGGGGTGCAGGACGAAACCAATCAAAAGATGCGCGCCATTGCCGACGAACTTGTAGACAGAGCGGAAAAGGAAGCACGGGCAGCCGTAGCAGAGTCCGAGCAGAGGGCAAATGAATCTGTGCGTCTCTTCATGGTTGTTGGACTGATTGCACTCCTGCTAGGCGGTACCATGGTTGTATTCTTGAATCGAATCATCGCGACCCCGCTCAAGGAAATCTCTGGTGTCGCGGAAGAGATTGCGTCGGGAAATTTGACGGTCAATGTGCCTGCTAACAATCGGACAGACGAAGTAGGTAGTCTGATCCAGACATTCCGCAGGATGGTCGAGACATTGCGGGGGGTGACACGAGAGCTGGTGGAGGGGGTCAATGTCCTGGGGGCTTCCGCCAGTGAGATCCTGGCGGCCACGACCCAAGTAGCGGCAGGGGCGGCCGAGACGGCCACCGCCGTGAGCGAGACCACCACCACCGTGGAAGAAGTCAAACAAACCGCCCAGGTCTCCAGCCAAAAAGCCAAGTACGTGTCGGAGAGCGCGCAGAAGTCCGCCCAGATCTCGCACACCGGCAAGCAGTCGGTGGACGAGACGATGGAGGGGATGAGCCGCATCCGCGCGCAGATGGAAGCGATTGCCGACAGCATCGTGCGGTTAAGCGAGCAAAGCCAGGCCGTGGGAGAGATCATTGCCACAGTCAACGATCTGGCCGACCAGTCCAATCTGCTGGCGGTCAATGCCGCCATTGAAGCGGCGAAGGCCGGCGAGCAGGGCAAGGGGTTTGCCGTGGTG